>NZ_CAZELG010000029.1:0-10389 GCF_964512825.1 Tenacibaculum halocynthiae
TGCTTTTCCTACAAATAAAAATAGTTGTGCAAATAATATTAAATACACAAAGTTAAGATCTTGGTTTTTTATACCAACATCAACCACACTCTGTGTCAAAAAGGGTAAGATTAATTGTAATAAACTACCAGCTAATAACCCAATAATAAGTTGGATGATGAATTTTTTATATTTGAAAAGATATTTGAATATAAATGAGAACCCAAATTTTTCGTCTTCTTCAAATTCTTCTTGATAAAACCTAGGAGTAGGTTCAACTAGTAAAGCTATTCCTTCTTCTGTATTTTCATCAGCATTGTTTCCTATCCAATGTTGAATAAATTCTTCTTTAGTAAAGGTAATAAGTCCATGAGCTGGATCCGATACGTATACAGTATCTTTCTTTATTTTATAAAGAACCACATAATGGTTTTTATTCCAATGAATAATACAAGGTAATGGAGCTTCTCGAAGTTTACTAAAAGCAAGTTTAATTCCTAAAGATTTAAACCCCATAGATTCAACTGCCTCACTCAAACCTAATAAACTACTTCCCTCTCGGGTAGTTTCACTTAGTTTTCTTAGTTGTTGTGTGTTGATTGTTTTACCATAATGCTTTGCAATTATTTTTATACACGTTGGGCCACAATCTTTTGCCTCGGTTTGCTTATAATTTGGAAATTTCTTCAAATGAAAAATTTAATTATTTTAAAAGTTTTCTTCTTAAATAAAAAGTGAAAACATTTTATGTTCTACATTTTAATAGCTCTATTTATCGTAGCAATTTTTACATCTATAAATTAGGAAGCCGTTGCAATTTAATTCTTTATATATACTTATACAAGAAGTTAATTTTTTATTGAATAATTTGATTTTCACACAACATCTAAGTATATGTAATGTGAAAATCACTCTTTTGTAATTATAGACCTCTTGTAAAGAAGTGTGCTTAAAAAATTAATAAAGAGCCATCACATAAAAGTCCACCTGAATTTGGGGCTCCAAAAAGTTGACAAAACCTTGAAGTATTACAGCAAGCTCCTGGCCCGCAATCATTATGTGTATTACAATTTTTTTTACCTCCATTAATTTGTTTTTGCGCTGTTTTATTTAAAGCATTTCCTAAGTTTAAAATTGATTCTTTCATAAATAAAAATTTTAGTATTGTTAATAAGAGAATGATTATAGTACTCATTTTTTGTTAAAATAAAAAAAGGGCTAAATACAGCCCTTTTAAGTTAAAACATTGGTATTTCTCCAAATGGTACATCTTCAAAAGGTAATTGTCCATTGCATAAACCTTGACCATTATTTGCAGCTCCACATACTCCACTACTTGAAGTAGGAGGTGATTGACAACATTGGTTAGCAGGACACTGTGCATGGCTTGTACAGAATTTTCTCCCCCCGTTAATTTCTTTTTGCTCTATTTTATTTAAAGCATTTCCTAAATTTAAAATTGATTTTTTCATAATTTGTTTTAATTTTAACTACAATACCATCCATTATTACCTAAAGTACATGTTTGTGGAAAAGTACAAACTACTATTGGTCCATCAGCATTACAGATGTATTTAGGACGACGCCCTCCGTTAATTTCTTTTTGCTCTACATTATTTAAAGCATTTCCTAAGTTTAAAATTGATTTCTTCATAATGATGTTGTTTTTGAACTTGTTTTATGATGAATTAAAAAGAACTTATAGGGCAAAAACAACCAGTTCTAATATGGTAACAACCAGCAGCTATCTCTATCGATGAACACGCTCTCCATTTACCTCCGTTAATTTCTTTTTGCTCTTTTTTATTTAAAGTATTCCCTAAGTTTAAAATCGATTTTTTCATAATTTTTATTATTTATTGAGGTATAAATAGTAAACGACAGTATGATTCAGCACATTGTCTTCCAAAATCTTCACATATGCGATCAAAATTTGTATCACATTGCTTTCTACCACCACTTACTTGTTTTTGTTCCGCTTTATTTAGAGCTTTCCCTAAATTTAAAATTGATTTTTTCATAATTAAAATAATTAAAGTTGTTTTTAGCGGTGATCATTTTAAGACACTCACCGATTATGTCTATTCTTCGCGAGAGAATATGTTCTTATATTTTACTCATTATTGTTTGGCTATTTTCTTCTAGTTCTTCGATGAAGAAAATTAAGTCTGATCTATTGTATTCTTTTGGAAATGACCTTCCATTTATTAAAATTTCTGGAGTGAAATTAATAGCGTTATTTTTACACCATTCTTTTTCTCTTTCTAATTCAGATAAAAAGTAGTCACTATTATTAGTCGCTCCCCATTTCTTTAACCATAAATCAACATTCCCTTCTTCATAAATCTCACTTATAGCTTCTAAACATTCTTTTTGTTTATTGTTGTTATAGAGCTCTAATAATCGACTAGTTACTTTTACTGCATTACCACTTTTATCTTCAGTGTTTATATTAAAACGTATTCTTATTTTAACCGAATCATTATATTTATGTAAAATCTCATCTACTTGTTTATGAACTGGTTTACAATGACCACAAAAAGGATTGGTTACAACAACTATTTCTAAATTTGAGGTTGGATTTCCAAAAACAATCTCTTGGTTTTTATCAAATGTTGTATCTATTTGAGGAGATTTATTTAGCATGCCTTCAAACAAAGTGTAGTTTCTTTTAAATTTAACTCCTTCTATTTTTTCTTTTCGTAATTCTGTTACTTCAGAAATAAGAGGTTTTATATAACTCCATCCCAACCATGTACTTGTTCCTATAATTACTAAAACAACATAATCACTAGGCACAAAGCTAGAAATATAAGTATTTGTTAATACAGGAATTAATGCTTGTACCCATAATAAACCAACAATACTCAAACATAATAAACACCATTTTTTTACTACTGCATATTGATAATAAATTGAATATAATGTTATTGGAACTGCTACTAAACTTATTGTATAAGAAACAGCTGGTGTGGCTATTTCTAAAAAGGTTAAAAGGGTTAATGTTGAAAAGTATAAAATACTGAAGTCGCTTAGTTTATACCCTTTTATTATTTCTGCGCCTTTTGAAGTAAGAACTGCATCACAATCTTTTTTATCATCTGCTCCAGAACAAAAAGCATCGCCAATAGAAGTTTGCAAGCCTAATTCTTGTTTTACGATAGCTACACTAACCACAATTCCTACTATAGATAGCAATAAATGAGAAATACTAAAAACTGAACCAGTTGTTTTTAACACTAAGAAAACTGCTAACATACTTATGATTCCAAAACCTACATATTGAGGAATCTTACTAGTTTTTTTACTAGTTTGTATTGTATCTGTTTTTTCAACAGCTACTATAATCCCTGTAAACTTCTTTAAAAACTCTTCTTCTGATATCTTTTCTTTTTTGCCTTCTGTGGTATATAAAATATAATCACTTTTCTTTTTTTCAACTACACTTAAGTTCTGCCCAGAACTATCATTTACTTGTACGATATAACAAGAAGGTAATTGCTCTAGTGTTTCTGAGTTAACAGGAACATCTGCTGCTACATTTTCTATATTAAAATGATCTAACACTCCTGTTATAGCGTGTAAACTAGGATACGATGGATGACTCTGTATTTGAAATGCTAATTCTTCCTTATCAAAAGGAATTCGATTTCTTTTAAGAAGTTGTTGTACTATGTTTATTAATGTATGCCCCATAAATAGTTAACAAATTGTAGTTGGTTTCTTACAAATCCTTTTTCAATAAAGGAGGTGAGTTGTTTACGAAGTTATAGAAGAAATAAGTATCTATGTAAGTCAATTCATATTTGTGAGGTATTAATTCATAATTGAGGTGCTTTGATAATAATCTGTTTTTTTGAATAATTGTTTGGTGAATTATAAATGTTGATTGTAACAAAATGGATGAACTCTCTACTGATACAAAGTGATTGCTAGCTCAAAAGTTATTAAACTGAGTGTTAATAAAGAAATAACTAGCTTTGTTGAGTTGTTTATAGGTAAGTATGAAAAAAATAATTGTAGTAATATGTTTTTTAATTGCAATGGGTTGCTTTAAAAAACAGGATAAAGTGATATTTAAAAAGTTACCAAGTTATTTTAATGATAAAATTGCTATTGGATTATCACAAGATTCCTTAGCGTTTTATTTAGAGAAGCTTAAGGGAGTTTCTAAAGAAGGAATATCAGATTCTTTAAAAGCTGAATTCTCCTATATTTCATCGAGGTTTAATAATCGATTAAAAAAGCATGATTTAGCTATTGAGGATTTAAAAGACGCAACTTCTTTTACAAAAAATAGAATAAAAAATGACAGAGAAGTATCATATTTTAGGGCTCTGTCGCTAACTTATTATAGTTATAAGGAAGATTATTTGAATGCTGAGGGAGTTAATGAGAAACTATTCACGTTATTAAATGAGTATGATTATAAAAATAAGGCTTCTGTTTATCGATTTAGGCAAAAAGTAAAAGCAAAATTAAAGGAATATGATAAAGCTTTAAAAGCAAATGATTCTGCCGCAGCTATGTTTTTAAAAGTTAAAGATTCTTCTAATTATGTTTTGACTAAAATAGGGAGGTCTAGTATTTATAGTAGTTTAGGAAGCCCCAAAAGGGCAATTAGAGAATTGACTGAAGTTGTAAAACACGAGTCTTATTTAAGAACAGAAGTAAAGTATGAGTTATATGCCACATTAGGTTATTATTATTTTAACAGTAACTTGTATAATAAAGCAATTTTAGCATATAGTAATGCGTTAACTTTTTCAAAAAAATTACCTATACATCTTTCGGGAACAAGAAATGCCAATAACTACGTAAGTATTTCTAAATCATATATTAAATTAAAGAAAATAGATCTAGCTAAAAAGTATGTAGATTCTATATTCTACTTAGGGTTAAATAATATTGATCATATTAATCAAAGAGACGCCTTGAAAACTAATTTAGAAATTCTTTATAAAAAAAATAAAGATATAGGAGAGGTTACTTCTCAATTAGATTCTATTTATGCATATCAGGAAAAAAATTATGCAAATAGAGTTAATAGCGAGTTGGAAACACAAAAAGAACTATATAAAAATAAGATTGTTTTAGAGAAGGAAAAGAAAAAAATTGAAATACAAAATCTTAAGTATGAAAGAAATCAATATGTTTTAATTGCTTTATTGTTATTTGGAATAATGATAGGAGTGTTGGTTTTATATTTTTTTAGACAAAGGAAGTTTAAGATAGAACAGCAAAACTTCTTATTGCACCAACGGTTACTGCGTTCTCAAATGAATCCTCATTTTACATTTAATAGTTTAAGTTTGATTAAAAATAGCATTGAAGAAGATAGTCCGAAATCTATAAAATATATTCAAAAATTTTCAAGACTATTACGAACAATATTTGAAAATTCAACTAAAGACTACGTACCTATTGAAGATGAACTTCAATCACTACAAGATTATATTGAATTACAACAATTTAGATTTCCTGAAAGATTTAATTTTTTAATAGATAATACTATTGAGTCTGAAGATGAGGTATTTATACCACCAATGCTACTGCAGCCTTTTGTAGAGAATGCAATAATTCATGGATTTGGAAAAACTGAAATTACTGGAAACCTTATTATTAAACTTATTTTTAATGAAAAGTATATTTGTTGTATTATTGATGATGATGGTATAGGAATTGATGAGAATAATGTTGATAAAAGATCTTCGGTTAAGTTGATAGACGATTTTTTAAAGAAAATGACAGGAGAAGGAATTACTGTTGTAAATAAAAAAGAGTTAGGAAAAGGTAGCAGAGGAACCAAGGTCGAATTAAAAATTCCATATAATATACTTTAAAATGTTAAAAACATTAATTATAGAAGACGAGAGGCATGTTAGAGAAAATCTAAAGAAAAGAGTATTTCAAGATTTTCAAAATGAATTATTTATTATTGACGAAGCAATCTCAGTAAAAGAAGGGATTGAAAAAATAAAAAGATACCAGCCTCAGTTAGTATTTATGGATGTTGATCTTGGGGATGGTACAAGCTTTGATATTTTATCCTCGTTAGAGGAGATAAATTTCAAGATAATTTTTGTAACGGGGTTTGATTCTCATGCTATAAAAGCAATACGTTTAGGAGCTTTGGATTATTTATTGAAGCCTATTGATGATGATGAATTTGTTGAGGCTGTAAAAAAAGCGGTAAATACTATACAGAAAGAGAATACATTAAGTAATTCTATTACAATAGCAAATCATTATTATAGAGAGGGAGAGCATCATAAAATTGTTTTAAAAACATTAGATACACAACATTTAGTTTCATTTGATGATATTTTGTATTGTAAATCAGAAGGGAATTATACAACCTTCTATCTTTTTGAAGAGAGTATTGTTATTTCAAAGCCTATGAAAAAAGTAGAAGAACTACTTGATAAAAAGAGATTTATTAAATGTCATCAGTCTTTTATTGTAAATAAAGCCTATATAACTAAATATACAAATGAAGGATTTCTTGTAACTAAAACAGGAGAGCAAATACCAGTTGCTACTAGGAGAAAAGATATGGTGTTAAAGAATCTTTTTTAAAAAAAACAAAAACGAATTTGAATTCAAATATTACGAATTTGAACTAAATAAAGTAACGAGTTAATTCCGTTGTATTTTTGTATCGAGAAATATTAAAAAAGGTATTTATGAAATTTTTAAAATTATTTTGTCTAGTGTTAGTGCTTTGTGTTTCCTGTTCTGAAAGTGAAACAATAGATGCGATTGAAAAAATGGAAAAAGGAAGACGAGGTGGAGGAACTATTGATCCTATAGAAATATCAGATGATGTAGTAGATGAAAAAGTTAAGTTAATGTATATGACTTCGTTTTTAATAGGTAAAACATTGATTGAGAACAAATATGCAAGAGATTATTTTTACGAACTAATTAAAGATCCAAAACTGACAAGTATAAATTTAATTGACATAATGGATTCAAATGTTGTTGATTCTAATCCGTTTGAAGTTGCTTTTCATGAACAATTTAATGCGTATAACTGGCACTTAGACCCTATGTCTGGAGGGCCAAACCCACCAGTAGAATCATCAACAAGTCCTGACCCATTAAAATGGGGAGGCATACTAGATGCTCAAATGTATTATCATCAATATTTAATTGAGATAATAGAATTAAATAAATGGGAATTGAACTTTCCAAATAAAAATATTTATATTGATAATATTCAAAACCTTTCTGACTATTTAATAGCTAATGAAAAATTGATATGTTTATGGAATATGTACAATACAGGATTGTATACTGATGGATTAATTTTAAATAATAATGGTAGGGGAAGTTATTTACCACCAAACTTTAATGTTTCTACAGCTAGTTCATTAGTAATGATTTTAAAATAAAAGGGAAAAGAAATTTACAATATAGGTTCTTAGATTATTTGAAAATAAAAGAGTTGGTTAAAGCCAACTCTTTTTCTAGCAATACAATACAACAGTTATAATAAATAGTATTCTTTTCTTAGAATTGTATTAATGATTTTTGTTCTTTCATAGTAATTTTCCCCGACAGAGTAATAATATCAACTCTTCTTTTTCATTTAAGCTGATATACTTGTTTTCATTTTTTTCTTTTAAGCAATTTTTCTCCGACAGAATAATAATATCAACTTTTCTTTTTCATTTAAGTTGATATACTTGTTTTCATTTTTTCTTTTAAGCAATTTTCCCCCGATAGATACATTTAATCAACTCTTCTTTTTCATTTAAGTTGATATACTTGTTTTCATTTTTTTCTTTTAAGCAATTTTCCCCCGATAGATACATTTAATCAACTCTTCTTTTTCATTTAAGCTGATATACTTGTTTTCATTTTTTCTTTTAGCAAATTTTCCCCCGATAGATTAATTAAATCAACTATTCTTTTTCATTTAAACTGATGTACTTGTTTTCATTTTTTCTTTTAAGCAATCTTCCCCCGACTGTTTTATTTTTTTTCTCATAGATTTTGATTTTAGTGTGTTTCTTTTTTGTAATCCTTTTTCATTAGTATTTTTAGTATTTGAAAAGAGGTAGTCAATTTTTACTGTTTAATGAGAACAAAATATTAACGGACTACCTTCAGATTCAAATAATGATGGTTTTAATTTTTTAAATCAATTGATTCGTATAAAGATTGGCCGGTCTATAACGTTATTAAATAAGTTCAATTCTTTAAAAAGAAAAGAGATTTTATTTAATAAACTTTGCTCAAATTGGTTTAAAGTATTTTTCAAAATATAGATCATTTTCTATAGTGTTCAATACTTTAATTTATGTTACCCTTTTTATTTAATAATTTTTTTAAGTTGATAGAAAAAACGTTCTACCAAACGTAAATCTTCAGTTATTATGTTAGCTGTACCTTTCATTTCTTGCCTAAAATCTATATTTTTATCATAAGTAGTTTTTAAATCTTGAGGGAACATTACATCTATTAAATAGTTCCCTTCTGTATCCGCTATTGGAGATATTGATTTCACCTCTCCATTAAGTTCTCCAAATTCATCTGAAGGATAGTTCAATAGTTGTATTTGTACTTTTTGTCCTTTTTTTATTTTCCCTGAATTTGCTGCAGGTGCTTTTATTTTACCGATAAAAGAATCGCTTTTTTCGGGAATTATTGTAAATATTAAATCACCTGTTTTTACAGTTTGATTTTCACTCCAGAATGTTAAAAATGAAACTTTTCCATTTATTGAGCTAGTTAAAGCGTATTGCTTAAGCCAATCTTTTATTGCTTTTTGTAAATATAAAAACGACTGAATAGCCTTTTTCTTTAAACGAGTGTCGTTTTGTGTTTTCTTAATAGTAGTTCCTACTAAATTTTTCTTTGAATTATTAATAAACTCTCTTAATTGAGAAATTGAACTTTCTGAATTTTCATAAGATCTTTTCGATTGTAATATTTCTATTTCTTTTTGCTCTTTTTCTTTAGCTGAAATAACACCTTCGTTAAACATTTTTATACTTCGTTCTAAATCTTTTTGTTTTATTTCTAGTTCTTTCCTGCTAAACTCTCTTTGGGAACGTAAAATTTGTAATCGTTGTTTAGCTTCAATAACAGTCATCCTGTTAGCAAAAGATTCTGATTTGTATGGTGTTAATTCTTTATTTAAAACATATTCAGAATATTGATTTTCAAATTGAGAATAACTGGTTGTAATATCACCTAATAATAAAGGAGGTAACTTATCAATGGGAAAAGGAAAAATTTCTTTTTCTTTATTTATTGTATCTGTAATACTTTTTAATAATAAAACATCTTTATAAGAAGCACTATTTTCTATGACAGCTAATACTTCATTTTTAGTTACTTTTTTCCCTTCATGTGTTAAAAAAACTTCAAATTGGCCAGCTGATTTTGCGTAGATTTTCTCTGGAGGAAAAGAAGTAGTTACCATTACCTCTGTTGCTATTACATCAGGGTATTTTACAAACCAAGAAATGAACAATAACATGATAATTAATAAAAAAAACAAAGTGTTTCCCCAACGAATCATCCAATTAGGTACATAACTTAATATTTCTTGTACTTCTTCACTTCGTATTTCTTCAGTTTGAATAAACTCTGGCATAATTTGATGCTATGATTAAATTAATATATTGGCTAATTTTTAAAGAAAATGACTGCGCTACTTTTTATAAAAGTAGCAACAGTCAAATGCACCTATGTACAAATCTATATTTAAAGATTTGGTTTCACTTCAATCTAGTTTAGATTGATGAATAATCTAATATTTAGAAGAAGGATGATCATGCATGCACAAATCTATGCAGCCAGTTGGTCCTGAGGTGTAGCATGGACTCCAGGTTGGGCATCCACCAGAGTTAAATTCACTGAGTGCGATTTCCCTGCATTCTATTGAAACAATTGGTAAATTGTCAAAACAGGAATTAGGTATAACTCCACCATTAATCATTTTTTGTTCAACTTTCTTTAAAGCCTTTCCTAAATTTAAAATTGATTTTTTCATAATTTAATTATTTTAATGATAATTTAATATTATTTATGTTAGCAGCATTTAAAGTAGCTGGCTTTAGTAGCATCTTCAGGATTCCAACCTGTTTCACAAGTATCTTCATTCCAACCCAATTCTAGACAAGAAATCTTCATACCTTTACCTTTAACTTCTTTTTGTTCAGCTTTCTTTAAAACCTTTCCTAATTTTAAAATTGATTTTTTCATTTTAAAAATTTTTAATTTATTTATTAAACCCTTGATCATTTTAAGACACTCAAGGTATATGTCTATTCCTCGCGAGAGAATATTTTTGTCATTACCAATGGAGTAATCTAATTTTAAAGAGATAGATTACTTTATGGTTATGATATTATATTTATTTACCCAAGTCTAGCTGATTTTTAACTAGGTGAT
>NZ_CAZELG010000030.1:0-1215 GCF_964512825.1 Tenacibaculum halocynthiae
CATTTACAACTAACGTTACCGTATCTCCTACATTAAAGTCTCCGCCTACGGTTCCTGTTACTGCAATCGTTGTTCCTGCTTCTGCTGCATTTAATACATTATCTGCTGTAATATCATCTACACTTATCGTTGGTACTGGTAAAACTGTATCAACACTATAAACTTGGGTATCATTTGCAGTTGCTGTATTTCCTGATCCATCGGTAGTACTTACACTCGCATCTACTGTGGTATCTCCATCAGCTGCTAAATCTGAGCCTGGTACATCTATACTATAGTTTCCTAAAGCATCAACTACTCCTGTATAGGTATTTCCATTTACAACTAACGTTACGGTATCTCCTACATTAAAGTCTCCGCCTACTGTTCCTGTCACTCCTATCGTAGCTCCTGCTTCTGCTGCATTCAATACATTATCTGCTGTAATATCATCTACACTTATCGTTGGTACTGGTAAAACTGTATCAACACTATAAACTTGGGTATCACTTGCAGTTGCTGTATTTCCTGATCCATCGGTAGTACTTACACTCGCATCTACTGTAGTATCTCCATCAGCTGCTAAATCTGATCCTGGTACATCAATACTATAGTTTCCTAAAGCGTCAACTACTCCTGTATACGTATTTCCATTTACAACTAACGTTACGGTATCTCCTACATTAAAGTCTCCGCCTACGGTTCCTGTTACTGCAATCGTTGTTCCTGCTTCTGCTGCATTTAATACATTATCTGCCGTGATATCATCTACGCTAATCGTTGGTACTGGTAAAACTGTATCTACACTATAAACTTGGGTATCACTTGCAGTTGCTGTATTTCCTGATCCATCGGTAGTACTTACACTAGCATCTACTGTGGTATCTCCATCCGCTGCTAAATCTGAGCCTGGTACATCTATACTATAGTTTCCTAAAGCATCAACTACTCCTGTATAGGTATTTCCATTTACAACTAACGTTACGGTATCTCCTACATTAAAGTCTCCGCCTACTGTTCCTGTCACTCCTATCGTAGCTCCTGCTTCTGCTGCATTTAATACATTATCTGCTGTAATATCATCTACACTTATCGTTGGTACTGGTAAAACTGTATCAACACTATAAACTTGAGTATCACTTGCAGTTGCTGTATTTCCTGATCCATCGGTAGTACTTACACTCGCATCTACTGTGGTATCTCCATCAGCTGCTAAATCTGAGCCTGGTACATCTA
>NZ_CAZELG010000030.1:1220-1882 GCF_964512825.1 Tenacibaculum halocynthiae
ACTTATCGTTGGTACTGGTAAAACTGTATCAACACTATAAACTTGGGTATCACTTGCAGTTGCTGTATTTCCTGATCCATCGGTAGTACTTACACTAGCATCTACTGTGGTATCTCCATCAGCTGCTAAATCTGAGCCTGGTACATCTATACTATAGTTTCCTAAAGCATCAACTACTCCTGTATAGGTATTTCCATTTACAACTAACGTTACCGTATCTCCTACATTAAAGTCTCCACCTACGGTTCCTGTTACTGCAATCGTTGTTCCTGCTTCTGCTGCATTTAATATATTATCTGCTGTAATATCATCTACACTTATCGTTGGTACTGGTAAAACTGTATCAACACTATAAACTTGAGTATCATTTGCAGTTGCTGTATTTCCTGATCCATCGGTAGTACTTACACTAGCATCTACTGTGGTATCTCCATCCGCTGCTAAATCTGATCCTGGTACATCTATACTATAGTTTCCTGAAGCGTCAACTACTCCTGTATAGGTATTTCCATTTACAACTAACGTTACCGTATCTCCTACATTAAAGTCTCCACCTACGGTTCCTATTACTGCAATCGTTGTTCCTGCTTCTGCTGCATTTAATATATTATCTGCCGTGATATCATCTACGCTAATCGTTGGTACTGGTAAAACTGTATCAA
>NZ_CAZELG010000031.1:0-155752 GCF_964512825.1 Tenacibaculum halocynthiae
AAATAAAGAATTAACACCATACAAATCAGAATCTTTTGCTAACAGGATGACTGTTATTGAAGCTAAACAACGATTACAAATTTTACGTTCCCAAAGAGAGTTTAGCAGAAAAGAACTAGAAATAAAACAAAAAGATTTAGAACGAAGTATAAAAATGTTTAGCGAAGGTGTTATTTCAGCTAAAGAAAAAGAGCAAAAAGAAATAGAAATATTACAATCGAAAAGGTCTTATGAAAATTCAGAAAGTTCAATTTCTCAATTAAGAGAGTTTATTAATAATTCAAAGAAAAACTTAGTAGGAACTACTATTAAAAAAACACAAAACGACACTCGTTTAAAGAAAAAGGCTATTCAGTCGTTTTTATATTTACAAAAAGCAATAAAAGATTGGCTTAAGCAATACGCTTTAACTAGCTCAATAAATGGAAAAGTTTCATTTTTAACATTCTGGAGTGAAAATCAAACTGTAAAAACAGGCGATTTAATATTTACAATAATTCCCGAAAAAAGTGATTCTTTTATAGGTAAAATAAAAGCACCTGCAGCAAATTCAGGGAAAATAAAAAAAGGCCAAAAAGTACAAATACAACTATTGAATTATCCTTCAGATGAATTTGGAGAACTTAATGGAAAGGTGAAATCAATATCTCCAATAGCAGATGCGGAAGGAAATTATTTAATAGATGTAATGTTGCCTCAAGATTTAAAAACTACTTATGATAAAAACATAGAGTTTAGGCAAGAGATGAAAGGTACAGCTAACATAATAACTGAAGATTTACGTTTGATAGAACGATTTTTCTATCAACTTAAAAATATTATTAAATAAAAGAAATTCTCTCGCGAAGAATAGACAAAACCTTGGGTGTCTTAAAATGATCAAGGATTACTAAATTCTAAATTTTTTAATCATGAAAAAACAAATTTTAAACTTAGGTAAAACGTTAAATCGAATTGAACAAAAACAAATTAATGGAGGAAGGTTTATTTGTTGTTATAACAATCCAATTTGTCCTCCAACAAATGAAACTTCATGTATAGTAATAGCAGGAAGATGTCATTATATAGCTGGAGAAGGTGTTTCTTGTTAAGAAAAGCTTTAATTAAAAAAGAGTTGGTTTGAAGCCAACTCTTTTATATATTAATTATTTAATAAACAAATCTAT
Organism: Tenacibaculum halocynthiae; assembly: GCF_964512825.1. Classification (NCBI taxonomy): domain Bacteria; kingdom Pseudomonadati; phylum Bacteroidota; class Flavobacteriia; order Flavobacteriales; family Flavobacteriaceae; genus Tenacibaculum; species Tenacibaculum halocynthiae. The sequence continues at coordinate 1,167 of NZ_CAZELG010000031.1, forward strand.
TACATTTTATCAAGCTTTTTTTGCGCAACTAAGGCTGCAAAACTTCCTAATACATCACCTTTAAAATATAATTTTATCCCACCATTTTTCATCACTTTAAAACTTAAAAAACCTGTGTTTTTAGGTACATCTCCTAATTCAAAAGGTTTATTAAACCCCTCTAAAACTGCTTTTTTTAATCCTTTTAATAATTTATCATGCCCTACTCCCGATGTATGGATATGCCAATGATCTAATCTTGCTTTTAAAGTACATGCTACTTTTCCATCTGGATTTTTATCACTCTCAAAAGCAATTCTTAACGTTATTGTATATGAAGGATTAGGAATAAAAAAAATACCACTCTCATAATTACCGCTAATTTTGAAAGTAACCTTTCTATTTTTACTACGTGTAAAATCATACCCAGTATCACTAACGGTTGAAATACGTACAGATTCAACATTTAAATCTTTCTGATCCTTTGCTTTTTCTTTAAATATTTTCTCAAACATTTTTCTAACTTTTGCACCGCTTAAAGATGCTGTATGAGGCTTTATTGATTTATTTTTTGCCCAATAAATAACTCCATTTTGAAAATCGCTAAACCATTCTGCTTTACTTGGATCAATTCTAATTTCATCAGAAGTAGGATAACCAAAAGTACCTCTCTCCCAGCCTGTCTTAGCCCAAGTATGACGAATTCCTCCTCTAACTAATTTTGGACCAGTTGTAGGATGCCAATATATACTTCCATTACCAGTAAAATGATTAAACTTCCCCCTTCCATCTGGAGTTGTAGTTTCATCGGTTGCTGGTATAACTAAATCATTATTTGGACCTCCAACAGAATTATACTTTTGCCTAATTGCTCCATGTATTTCATGAGGTCCTGTTTGTGGAGAGCAATAAATGTCACACTTTTGAAAAGTTACTCTCTTTCCTCCTCTTACTGATGTAGGGCTATTAATATTTGACGTAGCACTTCCTGTAAAACCACTCCCCAATGTTTGTGCTTTTGCCTTAATACTATTTTTACAATCAGTTTCATCTATCACTACATTTGACACCTGTAATGTAATATCAGCATAATCTCCTCCTTCATCAGTATTTCTAACTCTAAATGATATTGTTTTATTTTCATTTATACCTACAAGTGTATTTTTTGAAGCCTTACCATCTAAATCTCTACTATTAGTTGAAGCTCCCTCGTAAAGTTTTGCTGATTCTTTAATTGATAATGTACCATTTGTATTTTGTTGGAAGTTAATAGTTAGTTCTATCCGAACTTCTCCTCCACATTTCCCCATGAAAAACAATTGATTCGTTTTTTTTGAACTATCTAAAAGAAATATCCCTGAATTTCTAACAGTTCTTCGTTCATTAGATCCGAAAGTTTCATGATCTACTATATTCATTACTGATGAATAACTTATTTTGTTTTGCATTTTTAAATTATTTTAAGTTAATTTTTTGTTTTACAAAGCAAGCATCAAAATCGCCTTAAAAAAAACATAAAACACTGTTTTAAAACATGTTAAATACTATTTTTTATACATTCAATAACCTCAAAAAGCAATAGGTAAAACTCTAAATTAAGTCACCATAAATAACGATTACTATTGTTCTTTGATTTTAGAAGTAAATTTTTACTATAAATTATTTTATCATTATCAATGTATAACAACAAAAAACACTAAATTAGCAGGCTTTCTTCGAAAGAAATTAAATTTAAAAATTACATGAGTATGAGTCCAAATGACGATAGAAAAATTAGAGAAAAATTACAACAGAAAACTTGGAATGAAGTAAAAACAAATGACTCTTGGGCCATTTTTAAGATAATGGCAGAATTTGTTGAAGGATATGAAAAGCTTAGTAAAATAGGACCATGTGTATCTATTTTTGGTTCTGCACGTACAAAGCCTGATCATCCATATTATAAATTAGCTGAAGAAGTTGCTTTTAAATTAACACAAAGCGGATTTGGTGTTATTACTGGTGGTGGACCTGGTATTATGGAAGCTGGTAATAAAGGTGCAAATAGAGGAAAAGGTACCTCTGTTGGACTTAATATAGAGTTACCTTTTGAACAACATGATAATCCTTGGATTGATCAAGGAAAAAGTTTAGATTTCGACTACTTTTTTGTTAGAAAAGTTATGTTTGTAAAGTATTCTCAAGGTTTTGTTGTTATGCCTGGTGGTTTTGGTACTTTAGATGAACTTTTTGAAGCTATCACTCTTATTCAAACTAAAAAAATAGGTCGTTTCCCTATTGTTTTAGTTGGTAAAAAATTCTGGAGCGGATTAATTGACTGGGTTAAAAACACTCTTATTGAGGAGGGAAATATTAGTCCTGAAGATTTAAATTTATTTAGAATTGTAGATACAGCAGATGAGGCCGTTGAGCATTTTAATAAATTCTATGCTAAATATGAATTAAAGCCTAACTTCTAAAAAAATAAACTATATTTAAAACTCGTTACCTATGTAACGAGTTTTTATTTTTTGGTATTTTGAAAAACACTTCTTTTTATTATTTTCTTTTATTCATTTTAAACTGCGCTATAGGTATAGCGCAAACAAATTCAATAAAATCAGTAATACGTTTAAATGATAGTGTTAATACATTAGATATTCAGCAAAAAATAATTTTTTACAATAAATCGGACACTCCTCTAAAAAAAATATTTCTACACAATTGGGCTAATAGCTTTAAAAACAATAACACTCCTCTAGGAAAACGCTTCATTGAAGATTATCAAAAAGATTTTTATTTCTCCAAAAAAAAAGAAAAGGGCTATTCTAAAATTAAAAATCTAACTCTTAATTACCTAAAAGTTCCATTTAAAGAGCTTGAAAACCATTCAGATATCATTGAAGTATCTTTAAAAAAACCTTTAAAACCAAAAGATAGCGTCAGAATTTCTATTATGTACACTATCAAAGTTCCGAGTGCTAAATTTACTGGTTATGGAAAAACTAAAATGGGTTATCATTTACGCTTTTGGCAAATAGTTCCAGCCATATACAATGAAAAGTGGCACATTATGAGTAATTTGAATATTGATGATTTATACCAAGATGTTGCTAATTATGTTATTAAAATAGAAATACCCAAGAAATACACTTTAGAAAGTAACCTATATCAATCTGAAATTAAAAAAGAAAATACTACTAGTTACCACCTAGTTGGTAATAAAAAGAAAGATATTATTCTGCATATCAATCAGGGAAAAAAATTCAAATCTTTTAAAACAAAAACTCAAGAAATTAAAACAGATGCTTATACTAAGAATATATCATTAAAAACTACTACTAGTATTATTACAAAACAAATTCAATTTATAGAAAGTTATATAGGTAAGCACCCACATACAGAAATTTTTGTTGATGCTAATACTATTAATAAAAACTCTTTACATGAAATATATGGACTACCTAGTTGGCTTAAACCATTTCCTAAAAACTTTAGGTGGGAAATTAACTTTTTTAAAGCCTTAAGTTCTAAATATATTAATGATATTTTACTTCATAATCAACGTAATGACTATTGGTTTTCTGATGGGTTACAAACATTTTTAATGATGGAGTATTTAAAAAAGCATCATCCTAAAACAACGATTCTAGGTAAATATTCAAATTACTGGCCTTTAAAATTTTATAATATAAGTAAACTTAAACAAGGTGATAAATTTGCTTTTGTATATCAATTTAGCGCTAGAAGGTTTTATGATCAATCATTATCAACACCAGCTGACTCTTTATCGAACTTTAACAGAAAAATAGTTAGTAAATACAAAATAGGCTTAGGCTTTAAATATTTACAAGATTTTATTGGCGATAGTATTTTTCAAAAATCTATTAAACAATATTTATTCAAAAATCACTTAAAAACATCTCCAAGTACTTCTTTCAAATCTATTTTAAAAAATAACACCAAGAAAGACTTAAATTGGTTTTATACTGATTATTTAAAAACAACAAAAAAAATAGATTATAAAATTACTTCTGTAAAAGAAAACCAACAAAAAGACTCTTTACTTGTAACAATAAAAAATAAGCGTAATTTCTCGGCTCCAGTAGCTTTATATGGTATTAATAACAAGAAAATTAAATTTAAAAAATGGGTTACTAATATCGATTCGATAAAGACTATTAAAATAAAAAAAGGAAATTTTAATAAACTAGCCTTAAACTATGAGAATATTTATCCTGAATATAATTCTCTTAACAACTTTAGAACAACAGATAATAAATTGTTGAGTAAACCTTTTCAATTAAGATTTTTAAAAGATGTTGAAGACCCCTACTACAATCAAATTTTTTATAAACCTGATTTTAAATATAATTTATATGACGGAGTCATTTTAGGAATTAAAATAAACAACCAACCAATTATTCCTCATAATTTTAACTTTTCAATAACTCCAAACTATAGTACGAAAAGCAAAAACTTTACGGGAGCTTTTTCTATAGGATATGATCATTTTATGCAAAATTCATCTATCTATAAAATCAGATACGGTATTAGTGGTAGTAATTTTCATTATGCTCCTGAATTAGGTTATAACTCACTAGCCCCTTTTGTAAGTATTTCTTTTAGAAGAAAAACACTAAGAGATGTGGGGTCAAAATTTTTGACTACTCGATTATTTTATATTAATAAAGAAGTAGAACCTGGAGCTGAAATCACCGAAAGGGATAGGTACAAAGTTCTTAACTTTAGATATATCTACAACAAACCTAATATTATTAAAAGACTTCAATATGCAGTTAATTTTGAATTGGGTAATAACTTTACAAAGTTATCTACTGATGTGAGGTATCGTAAGTTTTTTGCTTCAGACAAAAGTTATGATTTTCGTTTTTTTGGCGGAATGTTTATTACCAATAATTCTATTGGTGATTATTTTAGTTTTGGATTAAACAGAAGCTCTGATTACTTATTTGAACATAATTTATTTGGAAGATCAGAAAGTTCTGGCCTTTTTAGTCAGCAATTTGTTATTTCTGATGCTGGCTTTAAATCAAAATACAATACTCCAAAAACAGCTAATCAGTTTATACTAGCTGCGAATTCTAGCGTTAGTATTTGGAAATGGACTCAGATTTATAATGATATTGCCATGTTAAAAAACAGAAACCAATCACCTGAGTTTTTCTATGAAAATGGAATTAAAATTAATTTTATCCCTAATATCTTTGAATTTTACTTCCCTATATATACAAATCAAGGTTGGGAAATAAATAAATCTGCATATCCTTCAAAAATAAGATTTGTAATTACAACTAATATTGATAGGATTTATAATTTTATACGAAGAGGTTTATTATAGAATATTCAAAAATACTTCAAATTTCATCTTTTTATTGAGAAATATTCAATAAAAAGATTGATTTTTAAAATTCAATTAAAAAAACTATCTTTGTAACCGTTCCTAAATTTGATGACTTATGATGCAAAGTACCGAAATAGCTAATACTCAAAAACTTTCTTTTAATGATTTTAAAAAAGAAGTACTAAACGATTACAAAATTGCTCGTATTAGTAGAGAGTGTAGTTTACTTGGTCGTAGAGAAGTATTGACAGGAAAAGCAAAATTCGGAATTTTTGGTGATGGTAAAGAAGTTCCACAATTAGCAATGGCTAAAGCCTTTAAAAATGGAGATTTCCGTTCTGGGTATTACCGTGATCAAACTTTTATGATGGCTATTGGAGAATTAACTGCTCAACAATTTTTTGCAGGTTTGTATGCTCATGCTGATATTAATCAAGATCCTATGTCTGCTGGACGTCAAATGGGAGGTCATTTTGCAACACATTCATTAAACGAAAATGGTGAATGGAAAAACTTAACTGCTCAAAAAAACTCGTCTTCAGATATTTCTCCTACTGCTGGTCAAATGCCACGTTTATTAGGATTAGCTCAAGCTTCTAAAATTTACAGAAATGTTAAAGGCTTAGAAAATCACACCTCATTTTCAAATGAAGGGAATGAAGTAGCTTGGGGTACTATTGGTAACGCTAGTACTAGTGAAGGTTTGTTTTTTGAAACTATTAATGCTGCTGGAGTATTACAAGTTCCTATGGTTATGAATGTTTGGGATGATGAATATGGAATTTCTGTTCATGCAAAGCATCAAACGACTAAAGAAAGTATTTCAGAAATATTAAAAGGTTTTCAACGAGATACTAAAAATAAAGGATATGAAATTTTTGTTGTTAACGGTTGGGATTATGTACAATTAATCGATGTTTACAACAAAGCCTCTAAAATAGCTAGAGAAGAGCATGTACCTGTATTAATTCATGTAAAAGAATTAACACAACCTCAAGGTCATTCAACTTCTGGTTCACATGAAAGATATAAATCTAAAGAACGTTTACAATGGGAACAAGATTTTGATTGTGTTACTCAAATGCGTAAATGGATTTTAGAGTTTGAATTACAAGATGAGGATGGCAAAATCTTAAAGTTTGTTGATTCAGAAGAAGATTTAATAAACATAGAAAAAGAATCAAAAAAATCAGTTAGTAAAGCTAAAAGAGATGCTTGGGCTGCTTTTACTGGTGAAATAAAAGCTGAAACAAAAACTGCTATCAGCTTACTTACTAGAATTTCTGAGAAAAGTAGTAATGGTACATTTATTTCTAAATTAAAAAATGATTTAGAAACAATTAATGAACCTATTCGAAAAGATATTTTAGTAGCTACTCGTAAAACATTACGATATTTAAAAGATGAAAACTTTTCTGAAAAAATAGAACTTCAAAATTTTATTAAAAAATATTTACAAGAAGCTTATTCAAAATATTCTTCTCATTTAATGAGTGAAACTGAAATGGCTACCGGTAATATTCTTGAAATAGCTCCTGAATATACTAGCGAAGAAAAACTAGTAGATGCTAGAGTTATTATGCGTGATAACTTTGATGCAATCTTAAAAAAGCACCCTGAAGTATTAATTTTTGGTGAAGATGCTGGTTACATTGGAGATGTAAATCAAGGATTAGAAGGCTTACAAGAAAAATTTGGTGAATTCCGTGTTTCTGATACTGGAATTAGAGAAGCTACTATTTTAGGGCAAGGTATTGGAATGGCTATGCGTGGTTTAAGACCAATTGCTGAAATTCAATATTTAGATTACCTATTATATGCTTTACAAATAATGAGTGACGATTTAGCTACGCTACGTTACCGTACTTTTGGTAAACAAAAAGCTCCTTTAATTATCCGTACTAGAGGACATCGTTTAGAAGGTATTTGGCATGCTGGTTCTCCAATGGGAGGAATAATAAATAATGTAAGAGGTATTCATGTTTTAGTTCCAAGAAACATGACTAAAGCTGCAGGTTTTTATAATACCTTATTAGAAGGTGATGATCCTGCTTTAGTAATAGAGTGCTTAAACGGTTATCGTTTAAAAGAAGAATTACCTACCAATTTAGGAGATTTTAAAACCCCAATTGGTGTTGTTGAAACAATTAAACAAGGAACAGATATTACTATTATATCTTACGGATCTACTATTCGTATTGTGGAAGAAGCTGTTAAGGATTTAGCTCAAGTAGGAATAAGTGTTGAAATTATTGATGCTCAAAGTTTATTACCTTTTGATTTAAATCATGACACTGTTAAATCAATAGCAAAAACAAACAGGTTATTAGTAGTTGATGAAGATGTTCCTGGAGGAGCTTCAGCTTATTTATTACAAGAAATTGTAGAAACTCAAAATGGATATAAACATTTAGATAGTAAACCTGCAACATTAACTTCTAAAGCTCACAGACCTGCGTATGGTACTGATGGAGATTATTTCTCTAAACCATCTGCAGAAGATGTATTTGAAAAGGTGTATGAAATTATGCATGAATCTAACCCTGAAAAATTCAAAAGTCTTTACTAAACAAAGATTTACACATAATAAAAAAGCGTTTTTAGAAATTTCTAAAAACGCTTTTTTATTAGTTAAGTTTATATATTATTTAGCTACTTCTTCTACCTTAACATCTTTTACATCGATAGCTACATTTTTTGTTTTGTAATCAGCAATTTTACTTTTCAAAACATTAATAAATTTTGAAGAAGATAAATCTTGATTATTAATAACCTCTTCTAATGCTTTGATTCTTTCCGTCATTGTTGATTTAGACATTGCTGACCTGGCAAATTTAGCAGTAGCTATATCTATTTCATCATTTGATATATTAGATGATTTTATCCAACCTTCTTCAATATACTCTCCCTCCGCTCTACGGCCTTTAACCTTCATCCAATCACCTTTATTCTCTGTTATAGCTATAATGTCCATTACACTGTATTTTTTATCAGTTTTAGTAAGTAAATCTGGCCTTTTATACATACTTGCTTCTTCTAACATAGCTCCAACTTTTCCATTAACTGCTAAAAAAGTAGCTCTAGTCCATCCTTCCTTTCCATCAGTTAATTTTACTTTGTAATACAACTTCTTTGTTGTTGCATCAGTTTCTTCTTCTTCAGTAAAAGTAACCGATTCTCCTAAACTCATAGAAGTTATCCATTTTCCTTTTGCTGAAGGAGTTTCTCTTATAGACAACTTATCAAGTAAACAAATAGCTGTACTTGTTTTCACATCTGATTTTTCCGTTGTTGTTTCTGCTGTTTTTTCCGACTTATCGCCTCCTTTACAGCTCATAAATAAAATAGACAATGAAACAATTGTAATAAATAGTTTTTTCATTTTTAGTAAATTTTATAACAAATATATGAGTTTTACAAAAAGAACAGATTAAATGATTTTATAATATATCATTATTTCTTAACAAGTCATTCCCTATAGCACACTCCAAACAACGATATTTCTCACAATAATTATTTTTAAGTTCTAACAAGGACTGCGTTTCAAAAGCATTTTCTGAAGTTATTTTTAATTCAGAAAATTTACTGATAACACTATTTTTTTCTGGCTTCAATTCTTTTATTAAATTCAATATGTCATCTTCATTTACTCCTCCTCTGCCCTTAAAAAAAACAAACTTTAACGGAATCACTGTATTAATAATTAACAAATCAATAAATGACTTAGTTAACCTTTTAGATGATTTTTTACTCGTTGTTTCAAAAGTGTAATGTTCTTTCCAAAAATTATTGATTTCAACTAAAAACAAATCATAGAACTCATTTAGTTTTTTACACTTCATTAATTTAGAAAATAGGTTTTGATGGGTATGCATTAATGCTACTAACTGTGCAAATCGAATCGTTGGGAAATTTGCAGGCCGCATTCTAAAAAACTGAAATTGATTTTTCTTTAACGATTTTAATTGATATTTATGTTTCAAGTATTCATATTCATTTTTCAACCCTAAAAAGTATTTATTTTGGATATCCTCTTCTAAAAAACCAGCTTGTCCAAATAATAATGATGTTAAAATATATTCATCAAAACAAGTTTTTCTCAAAATTGAATAATCAAAAGATCTTGCTAATTTGAAAAACACTTCTCCATTTACTTTTAAACCAAAATTCTTAGCTAGTAATTTAAATAACACAGCTTCATAATCATTATTAGATTCTTCTAACAGTTGATTAACCAAAATTGATTTAGCCTCTAGCCTTTCAAAATATAACCTTTCCATCCAATTTTTCAACAAGAAACTATCTACAGTAGAAATTTGCTTTTGACAAGGTATCCATTTCAAACTTTTTGATACTAAATTCAAAAAATTATCACTTAAATTTTTATCTACATAATTACATAACTCTAACGTTGGTAAGGGCTTATTATTTTTCATAAAAACCTCTGAATCATGTTCCCAAACGACATGTAATATTACTGCATCGTAATTTTCATCTGACTCATGTTGATGTAAATACCAATCAGATGATTTTACATGTATTTCTACATTACCAACCCAAGTTTGTGCATTTATTTGAAGTTGTGCATTTAAAAAATCAGGCCCTGAATTTGTATTTGGCATTCCTACTTTTATAACATTTAAAGACTCGCTATTAGTAGTAGTTATTTTATGAGTACTAAATAACATGTGCAACCACACATAGTGTAAAAAATCTTCTTTCATAAAAACAATTAATTAGCAATTTAATTTGATTAAAGGTATAAAAAAATCAAACACCTAGTACTATTTTTCAATTTTAACTCTATAAAAAACAACAAAGTAAGAACCAAACACCAACATCTATAATTTTTAAAACTCCTTCCTTAAATAATCAATGTAAGCCATCTTCATTATAAATGATTAAAACAATAGCTTTATAAAATTAAACAATCGTTTTTGTGTTATAATTCTTATTTCTATAGTAATTTTGTAATATAAAAAGATATATAAATGAATAGTATAGAAAGTTTACAATGGCGTTATGCTGTTAAAAAATTTGACGAAAATAAATCACTTACAGAAACTCAAATAAACACATTGAAAGAAGCTTTTAATTTAACAGCTACTTCATATGGGCTACAGCCTATTAAAATGGTTGTGATTCAAAATAAAGAAATTCAACAACAGTTAGTTGAATTTTCTTGGAATCAACCTCAAGTAGCTCAAGCATCTCATGTTTTAGTTCTATGCGTTCCTAAAGAATACACTGTAAAAGATGTTGAAATTTATTTTTCTTTAGTAAAAGACATTAGAAATACTCCTGATGAAATTTTGAACCCTTTTAAAGAAATGCTTACCAATTCAATAGCTTCAAAAACTCAAGAAGAATTAAGCATCTGGAATAGAAACCAAGCATATATAGCTTTAGGTAATTTAATGACAGTAGCAGCTAATGAAAGAATAGATAGTTGTCCTATGGAAGGTTTCGTTCCTGAAAAATATGATGAAGTGTTAGAATTAGATAAATATGGTTTAACATCTGTATTAGTTCTACCTGTAGGTTTTAGAGCTGAAGATGATTACATGAAAGACTTAAAAAAAGTTCGTAAAAAAACAGAAAACATGATAATTGATTTATAAATCAATTATCACCCCAGTATACCCTCTTCAAATAATAAATATTTTATTTAAAGAGGGCTTTTTTCATAAAAAATTAAGTGTTATAATATGACTGTTATTCTTATTGATATACTTTATGGAAAAACCATAATACTCAACGATTCTTTGTACTAATGAAAGCCCTAAACCTGTAGAGTCTTTATTAATACTTGATTTTTTAAATCTCTCAAATAATTCTATTTCATTCACTTTTAACGGTTCTCCAGTATTTTTTATAATTAAACTTGTCTTATTTAAAACTAATTCTAACTCTCCATATTCTATATTATGTTTTATAGCATTAATTATTAAATTATTAAACAAAGTATATGCTAATGCCTCATTTATTTTAACCTTATATCCCTCAACTAAGCTCATTTTTAAATTTATATTCTTCATTTGAATTAACTCCTCAACATTACTAATTATTTCTCGTAAAAAATCAGCTACATTTAATTCTAAAGTTTCAATAAATTGATTATTATCTATTTTAGATAAAAAAGACAAATTCTCTTTAAGTTTAGACAACCTATCTGTTGATTTATAAATATTATTAAGCGCTATTAACTGATGCTCTGTAAGATTAGAATCTTGAATTAATAACTCTACCTTATTTTTTATAATTGCTAACGGTGTTTGAATTTCGTGAGATATGTTTTCGGTATACTCTTTGAGGTTTTTATAGTCTTTAACAGCTTGATTTACCATTAAATCTAATGACGTATTTAGCTCTTCAAATTCGATTACTTTCGTTTTCTTAAAAAATAACGGGTTAGGTTTTTTAACATTAAACTTCCTTATTTGTTCTAATGTACTATAAAATGGTTTCCATATTTTTTTAAACACAACATTACTTATAAAGAACATCGTTAAGAAAAACAAAGCTCCGACGAAAATTATAATATCAGTAATCCCTTTTAATAAATACTCTGTAGAAAGTAGTGATTTTGCTATTGTTAAAACATAAAACTGGCCTTTTACCTCACTAGAAAAAATAATTTTTCTATAGTTCAATTCTTTTTTATAAAACTTATTATATAAAATAGTGTCTTTTACAATTGTTTCTATTTTAGGATTTTCCTTTACCTTTTTTATATAAATATTATCTCCTATATTTAAACTATAGGTACTTAGTATATTTTCATGACTATAAAGCTCCTCTATTAGCTCTTCTTTTTCTGCATATAACTTCTTATTAAATTCATTATATATTGTTTTTTTAAAAACAATATAAGAAGACGAAGCTCCAATGATTGACATTATAAACAACCCTATAAAATAATATAGATTGGAAAAATTGAGTAATTTTAACTTCATTGATCAGAAAATTTATAACCTAAGCCATATACAGTTTGAATATAATTATTACCATTTTTAGCTTCTATTTTTTTTCGAATATTTTTTAACTGAGAGTAAATAAAATCATATGAGTTGGTTCTTCCCATAATGTCTTTCCATAAATACTCCGCTATAGCATCTTTAGGTATCACTCTATTAATATTTGACATAAAATATAACATCAATTCATATTCCTTTTTAGTAAGCTTAAGACTACTACCATTAACTTTTACCCATTTTTCATCTGGGCATAGTATAATTTCTTTAAATACTATATAATTTTGTCCTTCAAATTTTTTTCTTCTAAGGATTGATTTTATTCTTGCGTTTAACTCTGCAAGATTAAATGGTTTTGTAAGGTAATCATCAGCCCCAATATCCAATCCTTTAATTTTATCATCGATAGAATTACGAGCGGATACAATAATAACTCCAGCTTTAGACCTCATCTCTTTAATTTGAGTAATTACATCTAACCCACTCCCATCTGGAAGGTTGATATCTACAATAATACAATCGTACTCATCATCCCAACTTTTCTGCTTAGCAACTAGTAAATTATTAGCCAATTCACACTCATATTTCTCTTTACTTAAATATTCTAGAATAGCCTCCGCTAATAAAATTTCATCTTCAATAATTAAAATCTTCATCTTTCAAAAAAAACACAAATCTATATCTTTTCTTTCAAAAAAAGCTCTGATTATAAAGCTTTTAAAAAAAAACAAACATTTATAAAATCTACAGATTCTCTACAGAATGTAAATTTACTTTTGCCAAGATTTTAACATAACTCACTATTATTTTATTAAATATAGATATGGCAATTATAAAGAAAACAACATTACTACTATTTTTTTTCCTTTCACAAATATCATATTCTCAGACTGAAAATGATTATACAGAAGTAATAACCAATTTACGAAAAAGCTATAATTTAAAAGATAGCAAAAAAATATTTGAATCTTTTTCTTCTGATTTAAAAACTACATTCACCTTAGACAAGGTGAAACATTTTATTGAAGATTATCATAAATCGGCTGGTATTATGGGCTCTTCTTCCTTTTTGATAGATGATAATGATGCTAAAAGGTTTTTAACCGAATTTGATCATAACTCTTTACTACTAATAATTGGAATATCTCCAAATAAAAAAATTACAAAACTAATTCTTGACGATTATTAATACGATAAATTAAAATAAAATGAAAAAACCTTTTTTTTACCATAGTTACTTTGCGTTGTTTCTTATAACAATCCTTAGCCTTTTTAACAGCAATAAATCTTACGCGCAAGCTAACCCCAAATATGGTATGCTCTCTTTTAATAAAGCTATTAACATTTCAGAGAAACAAAGTATGTTAATTCAAAGAATGGCAAAAGATTATCTCTATGCTTTAGATAATCCACAAAATAAAACAGTCTTAAAAGATCTTTTAACTAGTAAAATTATTTTTGAAAAGCAAAATCAAATATTAAAAAATAATTCAAGCAGTACGCTAGTTAAAAATAGAATTGAAGCTGTTGAAAACATATGGGACAATTTTAAAAAACTTATTGAAAAAAAACCTAGTTATGAAAATGCTAAAAAGATAATTAATACTAATACACTATTACTTAACGCTTCTGAAAAAATAGCACTGTTTATCTCTGGTGAAGCAAATCAAGCTAACAAAGAAATAAGCCATAACGCAAATTTCCTTGAAAGAGATGCGAATTTAAAAAAGGTTATTATTATTTCTGGAAGACAAAGAATGCTTGCCCAAAGATTGGCTCTTTATTATTTAGCTAAAAATAAAAACTTAATAAATAAAAACTCGAAAAAAACCTTAGAAAAGACTTACGATGAAATGGAAACATTAAACACTCCATTGTTAATTTCAGATTTTGATAGTGATATGGTAGATGGAAAAATAGCAGAAACGTTAACTATCTGGGATTCTTTAAAAAAAGAGAACCTTAAAAGTAAGAAGTATAGTAATAACGAAATTTATAAAACAACAAATAAACTAACTAAAGCCTACAACAAAATAACATCGTTGTATGAGCATACTAAGTTTTAATATATAGAAATAATCAAATCATGTTTAAAAAATTACTCTTAATTATTTGTATAGTGTCCCCCTTTACAGTTATACACTCACAAGACCATCATCTTAATAAAACTCACAAGAATGATTCTTATGATGAAAAAGGTGAATTTGAAGAAGGAGACATTTTTGTATCAGCCTTATTTGGTTTTGATTCAGAAACAAAAGGCAATGAAAAAGACATTGCCGTTGAATTCTCTGGTAGACTAGGTTATTTATTTTCTAATACACTTACTGGAGGTATAAAATTAAGTTTAGATAATGAAATTATAGAAGGTACATTACATAAAAATATTGATGTTTCACATACACTAATCGGTTTGTTTGGACGATACGATTTTACCCCAGGGCATAAGTTTTCTATTTTTGGAGAACTTGGGTTTGACTATTTATCTTCAAAAAGCAAAGATGGAAATTTAGAGATAAAAGAGAATGGTTACAAAATTGGGTTAAGTCCAGGAATAACATACTTTCTCAACAAACATTTTGCTATTGAAGCTTTTTGGGGGGCTTTACAGTACCAAACAAAAAAAGTTAATGGTGAACATGAATCAACACATGAGTTTAATATCGGAATTGACTTTGAACATATAAATTTTGGTTTAGCATATAAATTTTAGGTGTCAATTTATTACAGTGCCCCGTTATTTATTTCCCTTTAACATCAGATTTATCCCCTTGGGTCTGGTGTTTTTTTTTAAATAATTATTTGTTTGTAAGTTAAGTTATGAATTACGAATGTGAAATTTAGTACATTCGTAGTTCGTAATTTAAGCATATGCAACCTTTACACATTATATTACTTATTCTAGGATACTTTGGTGTTTTAATTTTCATCTCATATATTACAAGTAAATCAGCAAATAATACTACTTTTTTCAAAGCAAATAATTCATCTCCTTGGTATTTGGTTGCTTTTGGTATGATTGGAGCCTCACTTTCTGGAGTTACATTTATTTCAGTTCCAGGTTGGATTGAAGGCCAACAAATGAGCTATATGCAAATGGTATTAGGTTATGTAGTTGGATATGCTGTAATAGGTTTAGTATTACTTCCTTTATATTATCGCTTAAATTTAACTTCTATTTACACCTATTTAGAAGATAGGTTTGGTCGTTACTCCTATAAAACTGGAGCTTCTTTTTTCTTATTATCAAGAACTATAGGTGCTGCATTTCGTCTATTTTTAGTTGCCAATGTTTTACAATTAATTTTGTTTAATTCTTATGGTATTCCTTTTTGGGTAACCGTAACGATTACAATTTTACTTATTTGGCTTTATACTTTTAAAGGCGGTATAAAAACAATTGTATGGACAGATACTTTACAAACATTATTTATGCTAATTGCTGTAGGAGTATGTATTGTTATGATTAAAGATGAAATGCAAATAGATAATTTATTTTCTTACATCGCTGAAAACAAACTATCCAAAACATTTTTTTTCGAAGATATAAAAGCTGGAAATTACTTTTGGAAACGCTTTTTTGCAGGCGCCTTTATAGCTATTGTTATGACTGGATTAGATCAAGATATGATGCAAAAAAACTTAACCTGTAGAAATTTAAAGGACGCACAAAAAAACATGTTTTGGTTTACTATTGTTTTAGTTGTTGTAAACTTTTTCTTTTTAGCATTAGGGATATTATTAACTGATTATGCGACAGCAAATGAAATAAACGCCCATAAAGACCAGCTATTCCCAACGATTGCAATGAGTGGTAAATTAGGTTTAGCTACTTCATTATTCTTTTTATTAGGATTAATAGCTGCTGCTTATTCTAGTGCTGATAGTGCTTTAACTTCATTGACTACATCTTTTAGCATTGATATTTTAGAAATTGATAAGAAAGAGAATGAACATGAAAAAGAAAAAACACGTAAAAAAATCCATGTATTATTTTCTCTTATACTAATTGTTACTATTCTGTTTTTTAAATATGTTATCGCAGATGATAGTGTAATTTCTAACATATTTAAAGCTGCGGGTTATACATATGGACCATTACTTGGCTTGTACGCTTTTGGGTTATTTACTAAATTTAATGTAAAAGACAAACTAGTTCCTCTAATTTGTATCATTTCTCCATTTTTAGCATTTGAAATAAACTATCTAACCAATTATTTATGGAAATTTGATTTTGAATTTTTTATTCTAATTTTAAATGGACTTCTTACTTTCCTAGGATTACTAGCTATTAAAACTTCAAAAAATGGCTAAAAAAGGAAAAGCAAAAAACACTGTTAATAAAGCGAAACATACTCGTTTAATGAAACAGAAAGAAAATAAACTTCGTTTAGAAAAACAACGTACTAAAGAACGTTTAAAGTCTATCATTAAAAAAGTAAATGAACAAAAAGAGAATTAAGTTTTAATTTATTTAAGAAGAGTTAACATCGCTATTTAACTACAAAAACAACATTTATTAACGAATTCAAATCAGTTGGTTGCCCTATTATATTACCTGTAAGAACACCCGCATCTGTAATTGATAATCCACTAAAAACTGCTGGGTCAGCATAAGTAACATAATAATATAAATCTCCTGCTGCGTATGTAGGTATTGCATTTGGAGCTGAAGTACTCTTTGCTGTTGGTGTTGCAAACTGCAAGGTATATTGACTGTATAAATTAACTGTAAATGTAGGATTAGCAGTAGAAATAGCTATTGAAGGTGGGTAAAACACTCGAGCTGCTTTTGATGTTATTGGAGCTATCGCTTGAACCACTTCTTCAACAGTACTTTCATTACCTGCGCCTGGCTCTCCTGTTATATTATTTACATCCACTGGTGTTACAATACTTACTTGAGATGCATTTTGACTACCGTCTTGTTTTTGCCAACCTGTACTTGTAAACCTATATACTTCTTGGTCTGTAGTATTAAACAATAAAGAACCAATACTAACTCCGGTAAGTGAAACCATTTCTGCATTTGTTGCAGTTGGAAGCCCCATTAAAGAATTAGCATCTATTTGACCAAAAACTGAAAAAGACACAAAAATGAAAAAAAATAGTATTTTTATTTTCATAAAATAAATATTTTGTTTCTAGAGTTTAATCTCTAAAAATAGCCAGGCTATAAAAATACAGTAATTTTTTAGGAACTAAAAAAAATGATAGTATATTTATGCTAAATATCAACGGTTAAGCTCTTTTTTAATGAAAAAAAAATTATTTTATATTTTTATTTCTTTCACCATAACCTCTTTTTCTCAAACAGGCCCAGGAGGTGTAGGAGCTAGAGATGGTTCTTCCTCTCTTATTGTATGGCTAAGAGCCAATGACTTAAATGCCGATGGAGATATTAGTAACAATCCTGCTAATGGCACTTTAATATCAACTTGGTCTGATTTTAGTGGGAATTCAAATAACTTCACACAATCTGGAACAAGAAGACCTACCTATAATACAGCTGGAACATTTAATACTGCTAGATTTGATGCTAGCACTGGTGCTGCTAAGTTTATGAACGGATCTATTTCAGGAATTTATGCTAATGCAAGTACTTTTTTTGTAACAAACCCTGTTAATAATGGGAATTCACACTCTCTTTTTGACCACTCTTCAGCTTCATTAAGAGTTGAACAATGGAGAAACACAAACAGAGTTGGTTTTACTAGATATGGTATTGCTGATTATTCAACTGCTATTGTTTCACCTTTTGGTATAAACTCTATAATTTCCTATCATAAAACTACTGGATCATCATTACTAGAAGTAAGGGTAAATGGGGCTAATCAAAACCTTAATATTGGTTCTACAACCGCTGGTATACCTTTAGATAGAATTGGTAGAAACTCTAGTGGCGCTGATGAAGCCAGTGGGGATTTTTTTGAAATAATATTTTATAACAGTCGTGTAAATGATGCTCAAAAAATAATTATTGATAATTATTTAAGTGCAAAATTTGGAAGTATAGCAGTTATTAATGATGTATATAACGAAGATGATGTAGCTGCAGGTAACTTTGATCATGATGTTGCCGGTATTGGTAGAGTTAATTCAAGTAATTTACATAATGATTCTCAAGGTACAGGTTTAGTTCGAGTTTTAAATCCTTCAAACCTAAACGATAATGAGTTTTTTATGTGGGGACATGACAATAATGCTTTTTTAATGAATACTGGATTAAACGCTCCTAATATTATTAAAAGTAGATTAAACAGAGTATGGAGAGTAAGTGAAGTAAACACTTCAGGAGCGTCTGTTGATGTTGGTAGTATTGATATCAGATTTGATTTAACAGGGATCACAGATGTTAGTACTGCTAATTTAAGATTACTTATTGATACTGACAATGATGGCTTATTTGATGATGAAACTCCTATTTCTGGTGCTACAGATTTAGGAAGTAATATTTATAGTTTTAATAGTGTAAACTCACTTACAAACAACAATCGTTTTACAATTGGAATTGGAATAACAACTGTTATAACCAATAGAAAAATAACCTATAGAGTAAACAACTAGCTTTTAACAAAAAACACTATCTTAAATAAGAGAGTAAGGCAAAAGTTAAATACTAAAAAAATAATAGTACTTTTATTCTAAATTTAAATATTGTATTTATTAAAGTAGTATGAGCTTACAATCAAAATTTTTTGTTTTATTCAACCTGATATTTTCTTCTTTATTATTTTCTCAAACAGGACCAGGAGGAGTTGGAATAACAGATGGAAGTTCAAATTTAGTTCTATGGCTTGACGCAAATAATGTAAGTGTAGCTAATGGTACGCTAACAAACAATTGGCCAGATAATTCAGGGTATGGTCACAATTTTACTGATGGTAATGGAGCGGTATTTACTACAAATTCAGTAAATAGCTATCCTTCTTTTAGCTTTAATGATACAAGTAATTACTTTCAACACCCATTTCAAAGTAGATTAACTCCTACTTCATTTACTATATTCTCAGCATCTAGTGTTGCAAGTTCTGGATCATATAAAGCAGTATTATCTAACCGTGATGATCCTTCAGGATCGCCTACAAGGGGATTTATTTTATACTCTCGTCCAGGTTCAAATAATTGGTCATTCTGGACAGGTAGAGATAGTGGCCCTTGGCAAACTGTAGAAGGCAATATTAATACAACTGCAAATTGGTCTTCACAAATGATGAGATATAATGGTACAACAAGAGAGAAAAATCTTTCTATTAACAATAATACCTTTTCTACTGCAACTCATACAATGACTTCAAATACTTCAAGACCATTCAGAGTTGGAGCTGGTAGAAATGAATCAAACACCCCAAATTACTACTTTAATGGTAACATTTCAGAAATAATTATGTTTGATAATTTAATCAATGAAGCACAAATAATAATTGTCCAAAATTATTTAGCTGCAAAATACAACTATTCATTATCCTTATCTGATGTATATAACGAAGACACTCCTGCATCTGGAAATTATGATCATGATGTTGCTGGTATTGGAAGAGTAAATTCAACTAATTTACATAATGATTCTCAAGGAACTGGGATTGTAAGAGTTTTAAACCCGTCAAACCTTAATGATAGTGAATTTTTTATGTGGGGTCATGACAATGGAACCTTTCAAATGAATACGGGATTAAATGCCCCTGAGATTATTAAAAGTAGATTAAATAGAATATGGAGAGTAAGCGAAGTAAACATTTCTGGAACAACAGTAGATGTTGGCTCAATTGATATGAGATTTGATTTAACAGGAATTACTGGAGTAAACACTGCTAATTTAAGGTTACTTGTTGATACAGATAACGATGGTATATTTGATGATGAAACTCCTATTTCTGGAGCAACTGACTTAGGCAGTAACACTTATAGCTTTACTAATGTAAACTCAATACAAAATAATAATCGTTTTACCTTAGGTGTTGCAATAACAACTGTTATCACAAATAAAAAAATAACCTATAGAGTAAATAATTAATATGATAATTATTTCTATATAAAGTAAAAAACCGAGTTTAAAACTCGATTTTTTATTTGTCTATAGATCCTAAAACACGTTTCATAAAAGTATTTAACGCTTCTTTTTTAGGTGCTCCTTCTTTTATCATTTTGTGTACCTCAACTGCTCCATACATATTAGAAATCAATTCTCCAATAACATCTAACTCTTCATCTTTTAATGATGAAACTTCGGTTAAAGCTTCTAATGTTTCTATAGTTTCTATTACAAAATCTTCATCATTTTCTTCTATAAAAGAAGTTAAATGTTTTATTACAGGTAATTTCATGTTTTTCTTTTTTAACAGGTTATTTACACAACTTCGTTAACCAATTCTTTTAATACATCAAACTTGTTAGTTTGAGTTTGATTTACAAATTTACCATCAACAAACGTTGCAAATGTTGGTAAATTATCAACTGTAGCTAATTTTCTACTTTCTGGGAATTTTTCTGCATCAGCTATAATGAATACCATATTTTCATTTTCAGAAGCTAATTTCTTGAATTTAGGCTTCATAATTCTACAGTTACCACACCAAGTAGCAGCATACTGAACAACAACAGTTTTATTATCTGAAACAATTTGTCCTAAATTGTCTTGATTTAATTCTTGTACCATGATTTTATTTTTTTAATTATTAAGAAAGAACTCTTAAAAAGACACACTTTTACTAAAGTGTTGAGAAGAAAAGTTCGTGCTACTTAATTTATTATTTTCACACGAACTTTTAATGTATTCTAGTGAGAAGCTAAATACTCAGCAGTTCCTTTTGCATTAGGCTGCATTGCATCTTTACCTTCTTCCCAGTTTGCAGGACAAACTTCACCTTTTTCTTGTACGTGCGTGTAAGCATCAACTAAACGTAAAAATTCACTTACATTACGACCAACAGGCATGTGGTTAATTCCTTCATGGAAAACAGTTCCTTCTTCGTCAATTAAATAAGTAGCTCTATAAGTTACGTTATCTCCTTCTACCTGTACAGTACCAGTAGCTTCATCATAAGTTTCGTTAGAAATATCTAAAATACCTAAGATAGATGATAAGTTACGGTTACTATCAGCTAATAATGGGTAAGTTACACCTTCAATTCCTCCATTATCTTTAGATTGGTTTAACCATGCAAAGTGTACTTCTGGCGTATCACATGAAGCTCCAATTACAACAGTATTTCTTTTTTCGAATTCTCCTAAGGCAGCTTGAAAAGCATGTAACTCAGTAGGACAAACAAAAGTAAAATCTTTAGGGTACCAAAATAACAATACTTTTTTCTTGTTATTTACTGCCTCTTCTAAAACATTTACTTTAAATGTATCCCCCATTTCGTTCATTGCATCAACGTTTAAATTTGGGAATTTCTTACCAACTAATGTAGCCATTTTTATAATTTTAAATGATTAATATTTATTTTTTACAAGTACAAATATACCACCGAAAAAAAGTTTGTAATAAAAAAGTTGATGCTAATTTTTTATTTTAACATCAACTTTATTTATAGTTTAACTTTTAAAGTATAAGGTTTGATTATTTACTAGCGAACATATTTACATCATTTCCTGAAACTTCTTTTTCACCAAGTATAATTAAACGCTCAACTACATTTCGTAATTCACGTATATTTCCTGTCCAATCATATTCTTGTAATAACTTTATTGCTGCTGCAGAAAAACCTTTTTTAGGAGTTCCTTGTTCTTTTGAAATTTTATCAGTGAAAAAGTTAATCAATAATGGAATATCTTCTCTTCTATCATTTAAAGCAGGTACTTTAATTAAAATTACTGCTAAACGATGGTATAAATCTTCTCTAAATCGCCCTTCAGCAATTTCTTTCTTTAAATCTTTATTTGTTGCTGCTACAACGCGAACATTTACTTTTATATCTTTATCAGATCCTACTCGTTGAATACGATTTTCTTGCAAAGCTCTTAATACCTTTGCTTGCGCTGATAAACTCATATCTCCTATTTCATCTAAGAAAATAGTACCTCCATTTGCAGCTTCAAACTTACCAGCTCTATCTTTATTAGCTCCTGTAAAACTCCCTTTAACATGCCCAAATAATTCACTTTCTATTAACTCAGAAGGTATCGCAGCACAGTTAACTTCAATCATTGGAGCTTTTAATCTATCTGATTTCTCATGTAACCAGTGAGCTACTAACTCTTTTCCAGTTCCATTAGGTCCAGTTATTAAAACACGGGCGTCAGTTGCAGCTACTTTTTCTATGATATCTTTTATATGAGTAATTGCATCACTTTCACCAACCATCTCATAGCTTTTACTAACTTTCTTTTTTAATCGTTTGTTTTCTACAACCAATTCTTTTCTGTCAAGTGCATTACGAACCGTATTTAACAAACGATTTAAATCTGGTGGCTTTGAAATATAATCAAAAGCACCTAATCGCATTGTATTTACCGCTGTATCTAAATCTCCATGCCCAGAAATCATAACCATTGGTATTTCTGGCTTTATTTTTTTAGCTTTTTCTAACACCTCAACACCATCCATCTTAGGCATTTTAATATCACATAATACTAAATCATAATCTTTATCTTTAATCATTTCTATTCCTGCCAATCCATCTTCAGCTTCTTCAACCTTATAAGCATCATTTTCTTCAGAAATAATTTTTTTCAATACTCTACGAATTGCTGCTTCGTCCTCAATTATTAATATTTTTGACATCTTCCGTTAGATTTTTATTCAACTTACTTATTATTAGATCTTCTCTATTTTTAAATGTATCTTCTTCGTACTTTATAAAAATAAATTTATCATTTTTCTTTTTAAAACGAATCAAAGACTGTTCCTTTATTATTTCAAAACTTAAAAAATCTTCCCATAGATAATCTTCAAAATAACTTCTTCCCTTTACAATTCCTTTATCCGTTAAATAAACCTCATAATTACTTTCAAATAAACCTCTTATTACCAAAGACATAAGCAACCCATAAAAAAAACCTGAATTTCCATTTTCACCTAGAAAAAAGTAGGCGAATTCTGTATTTAAATCAAAGTTAAATTTTGAAACATATACAACATAAACTATAAAACTTATTAAAATTAAAAAAGAAGCAATGTATTGATTTAAAAAGAATTCTCTCTCCCCTAATTTAACCAACCTTCTTTTATTTTTATAAAATTTTATTACTTCAAGTACTTTCAAAACTATCAGAAATACTAGTAAAGGAATAAAGAAAATTATAGCATTTTCTATTTCCCAAATACAAAACATAATGAATAGAGCTGAGGTTATATAGAATAAAAACCTTAATACATTTCTTTTTTTCATTAAACCCTACTCTTTAACAACATGTACATCTCTTTGTGGAAATGGTATAGATATATTATGTTCTCTAAATAATTGATCTATTTTAAAACGAATATCACTTTGCGGTATAGAAGCCATAAAGCTATCATTTAAAGTAAACACTAACTTGAAATCTAACGAATTATCTCCAAAATTCATAAACAAAACTAGAGGTTCAGGGTTGTTTAATATATTTGGATGTTCATTAGCGGCTCTTAGTAATAGTTTTTTAACCAACTCTAAATCGCTACCATAAGCAACTCCTACCTCAACACTTTCTCTTGTGGTTGTTCCATTCTGTGTCCAATTATATAAACTACTCGTTAAATACTTATGATTTGGTATAATTAACACCTTATTATCAATAGTTACCGCTCTTGTTGTTCGTAATTTTATTTCTTCGACTCTACCTATTTTATCATCTAATTCAATAATATCACCAACATGTACACTTTGGTCTACAATTATAAAAATACCAGAAATTATATCCTGAAAAAAAGTTTGTAAAGCCAAACCTACACCAATTAACAAGGCTGCAGAAGCTGCAAATATTGCTGTTACATTTACACCGGATGTACTAAGAGTTGTAAGAAAAATAGTTATGTATAATAGCCAACTAACAAAAGAAAAAACAGTGTCAAATTTATTTTTATCATCTTGCTCAAGCCTTTTTACTACTAGCTTTTTAAAAAGTTTTAAAAGTATAGAGGCAATTACCAGTACAAGTATTAAGACTAAAATAGCTTTAACACTTATGCTTATTTCTTTACTAAATTTAAACGAATAGTTAAGTATATTATTAAGTTCTTTCACATGAATAAAATTATGGTAAATATTTTATTTTACACAAAAAAAAAGCAGTTATCTTTTACAATAACTACTTTTAATTTTAACTATTAGAATATATTATCCGTTATAACGAATCCATTTCCATAAATCTTTATAACTAGGTTTTTTACCATACATTAAAATACCTACTCTATAAATTTTAGCTGCTAACCATACCATTACCATAAAAGTTACTACTAATAATATCATAGAAATTGCTATTTCCCACCAAGCTACACCAAAGGGTATACGCATTAACATTACAATAGGTGATGTAAAAGGTATGTATGAAAACAGAACAGATATTGGCCCATGTGGATCATTAATTACAGTAAAAAAACCAACATAAATCCCCAACATTAAAGGCAGCATAATTGGCATCATAAACTGTTGTGTATCTGTTTCATTATCAACTGCTGCACCTACAGCTGCGAACAATGAACTATACAACATATATCCTCCCAAGAAATAGAAAATAAATAAGCAGAAAATTTTAAACAAAGGAAGATTCAATACTTCCTTTATAATTTGTTCAAGTTTACCTCCACTTGCAGCCTCTTTCATTGCATCCATTTGTTCAGTAGAAACTTTTGAGGTTTGCATTTCCATCATATCAACTCCTAATAAAGATGACGCAACAACACTTATTATAAGCATAATAACTCCCCAAATAAAGAATTGCAGCAATCCTGCTGACGCATTACCTATAATTTTACCTAACATTAACTGAAAAGGCTTTACTGAAGAAACTATTATTTCAATAATTCTACTTGTTTTTTCTTCAATTACACTTCTCATTACTGAGGTTCCATATATCATTACAAACATAAAGAGTAAATACCCAGCAGCTCCTCCAGCAATAATACTTGCTAAATTTTTCGCCTTTGAAGATTCCTCTCCAGAGAAATTAAACATCTTAATATTAGAAGAAATTTTAGACGCTTTTATTTTAGCTAAATCAATACCAAAATTATTAAGTTTTAAATTTCGAAAACGTGTTTCTATCTTTCTTTCTATATTACCTAGAACAGACATCCCTGGAGAATCTTTAGAATAAAATTCTATCGATTTAGCTAACACTTCTATACTATCTAATTTAGGTATATATAAAGCTCCGTAATAATCTCCCCCTTCCACTTTCTTTTTCGTTTCCTCAAGTCCTAATTTTGTAAAATCTTGATACTTAATAGTTTTTGAATCTTTAAATATATCTTTAGAAAACAATCCAGATTCATCAACATATACTATGTTTTTAACCTTTTCATCGTTTTTTTTCATCAAGAAAAAAACCAATGCTCCCATACCTACCATTAACAACGGACTTAAAAAAGTCATCATTAAAAATGATTTATTCCTAACTTTAGCAATAAACTCGCGTTCAATAATTAATCTTAACCTGCTCATCGTTTAACTGTTTTTATTTATTGCTTCAATGAAAATATCATTGGCACTTGGAATTAGTTCTACAAAATGTTGTACTTGCCCTTGAGTTGTTAAAAATGACAATAAATCATTTGCCGTATTACCTTCAGTTAATTTTACATTTAACTTTAATCCGTCATTTAGTGACCTAAAATCAGCTGGTAAAACTTTAAATTTCTCTTTTAATATAGCTTCTACTTCCTTAGTATTTGTAGTATTTAAACCAACTTGAAAAGTATTTGTTCTAAACTCCCTTTTAACATCATCTAACTTTCCATCTAAAATTTTATTAGACTTATCAATTAAAGCGATATAGTCACACATCTCTTCAACACTTTCCATACGATGTGTAGAAAAAATAATAGTAGCTCCTTCATCTCGAAGTTGTAAAATTTCTTTAGCTATTAACTGAGCATTAATTGGATCAAAACCTGAAAAAGGCTCATCAAAAATCAATAATTTTGGTTGATGCAATACAGTAACAATAAATTGTACTTTTTGAGCCATTCCTTTTGACAACTCTTCTATTTTCTTTCCCCACCAAGCCCCAATATCAAACTTATCAAACCAATATTTAAGACGTTTTTTTGCTTCTGTTTTAGACAATCCTTTCAATTGAGCTAAATATAATGCTTGTTCGCCTACCTTCATGCTTTTATACAACCCTCTTTCCTCTGGTAAGTAACCAATATATTCAACATGATGAGGAGCTAAAGCTTCTCCATCTAAAAGTATTTTACCACTATCTGGCATTGTTATCTGGTTAACAATTCTGATTAACGAAGTTTTTCCTGCTCCGTTAGGACCAAGCAACCCAAATACACTTCCTTTAGGAACATGTATTGACACATCATTTAATGCAGTATAATCCCCATAGCGTTTTACCACATTATTAATTTCTAGTAAATTATTCATTGATTTTTTGGTTAATTAATAGCTGTCTTAATAGCAAGCTTTAACAAACTTACATATTTTTTATATTTAATTAGTATGCTCTAATCTTCAATTGTTACATCAAAGCATAAAAAAATAGCTACAGTTTTTAAATTAACTTTAAAAACTGTAGCTATTTTAAGAATATCCAAAGAGGTAACTTTACTCTTTAATTAAACGTTTAATTATAAAATCATTTTCTAAAAATATCTTCACTGAATATATACCAGACTTTAAATTAGAAATATCTATTCCTTTCTTTATATTTATTTCCCCTCTTAAAACTCTACCTGAAAAATCTAAAATTTCTATTTTTGAAACAGTATTTTCTTCACTATTTATATGCAACATGCTTTTTGCTGGATTAGGATACATACTAATTTCTTTAAAAGCTTTTGATAGCATTGGAGCAACAATTGGCACAGTAGAACAAAGTGTACTATAATTTGTTTGAGAATCTTTATTGGTCCAAGAACTTGTACTGTGTGCTACATCATCTACTTGAACACAGGTTAAATCTGGGTTATTTCTAATATCAAAAGAAGCTATAGATAAATTTTGCCCGTTAGCAACATTTAAATTTTTTAAAGCACCATTTTTACTATTAAAATATCTTAAATTTGGATTATTAGACACATCTAAATCACCTATTAAATTATTACCACAATAAAAAATATCTAACGCTAAATTGTTAGAAACATCTAAGCTTGTTAGTTGATTTAATTTACAATTTAAATATTTTAAACTTGCGTTTGTAGTGACATTTAAACTTGTCAATTGATTCTGATTACAGTATAAGTTTACTAAACCAGTATTGTTGGTAACATCAATAGTTGTTAATTGATTTTGACTACAATTAAATATTCTAAGCCCTAAATTATTTGAAACATCTATAGTCGTTAATGCATTAGATCTGCAGTTTAAATATCTTAAATTTGTGTTCACTGAAACATCTAAACTTGTTAATTGATTTTGACTACAATCTAACCTTGTTAATGCTGTAAAAGCTTCAATACCTGTTAAATTAGCAATACTTTTGTTTGAACAATTTATTATACCTGTAAAGGCAACTGCTTCACTACATTCTATTTCAGTATTTCCATTAGTATTAATCAAATTATTATTTACTAAATATGATTTAAAATTAACATCAGGAATATTTACAGTACAAACACTATTACAATTAGCACTATAACTTGTCTGTGAATCTTTAAATGTCCAGTTTGTTGTGCTATAAGCTGGGTTATCAACTTGTACACATAGTAAGTTTGGATTATTCGTTATTCTAAAGTCTAACATGTTTTGATTAAACCCATTTGTTACATTTAAAGCTGTTAGCTGATTATTTGTAGCTCTAACAGCAATTAAATCTATATTCTGAGTCAAATCAAGGCTTGCTACCTGATTATAACTACACTCTAAAGATTTTAATTTACTATTGTTAGAAATGTCAAGAGTAGTTATTTGATTATTTTGACATGATACATATTTTAAATCTACATTACTATTAATATTCAAACCTGTCAATTGATTAAAGCCGCATTCCAAATAACTTAAAGCTAGGTTCTGAGTTAAATCAATAGTTGCCAATGAATTTCTCTTACAATTTAATTCTACTAAGTTAACATTATTAGTAAAATCTATAGTAGTTAATTGATTACTCTCACAATTTATAACTGTCAAATTTGTGTTTTGAGTAACATTCAAATTTGTTAATTGATTACTTTCACAAAACAACTCTGTTAAATGAATATTTTGAGAAAGATCCAAACTAGTTAATTGATTCGCATTACAATATAGTTTTGTTACATTAACAAAAGCTTCTATCCCAGTTAAATCTGCAATCTGTTTCCCTTGACAGTATATTACTCCAGTAAAAGCTGTTGCCTCACTACATTGGATCTCTGTATCTCCATTAGTATTAATTAAACTGTTATTTACTAAATATGATTTAAAGTTAGCGTCTGGAATTGTTACATCACACACAGAAGTATTACAATTTATGCCATAGTTTGTATGCGCATCTTTTACTCTCCAATTAGCAATACTGTAGGCAGGATCATCAACAGTAACACACAACAAATCTGGATTATTACGCATTCCTAAATACCTAATTACTCTATTATTACCATTAGCAATATTAAAATTGGTTAAATGATTATCATTAACAGCAACGTTAGATAATTTGCTATTATTTACAAAATTCAAACTAGTTAAGTTATTCTCATAACAGTGTAAATCTCGAAGTTCTAAATTATTAGAAACATCTAAACTTGTTAATTGATTATTAAAACACGACAATTTTTTTAACCCTATGTTTCTAGAAATATCTAAACTTATTAACTGATTATCTTCACAAAAAATGGTTCTAAGAGACAAGTTATTACCTAAAGTCAAACTTGTTAATTGATTTCTACCACAAATTAAAGTTAACAAACTTGTATTATAGGTCACATTTATATCTGTTAACTGATTATTAAAACACCATAAATGCTTTAATCTTAAGTTACGAGACACATCTATACTAGTTATCTGATTATCGTTACAATGCAAACCTTTTAAATTTACAAAAGCTTCAATCCCAGTTAAATCAGTTATCCCTAAGTTAGTTGCATAAATAGACCCCCAATAGTTACTTGCCTCACTTACTTGTATTTCATTATCTCCATTCCTATTGATACTTGTATTATTTACTAAATAGTTTTTAAAATTAGCATCTGGAATGTTTACATTTTGTGCGCTAACACTAAAAAACGTAGTTATTAGAATAAATAGCGTAAAAGTATTTTTCATCATTTTCTTTTTTGTTTAAAATATCACACAAAAATGAACTACTTCCATAGTATTCTTCCTAATATGTTTCCCAAATCACTATTTTACTTTCCCTATGATTTTATGATTTTCTATCAAAAAAAATACTATGCACGCATAATTTTTTTACAATTTACTATGCATGCATAATATTTTTTTTATATATTTGACCCAGTATGGAAAAAAACAAATCAATAGATCATCAATTAAGAGCTACATGGCAAGCAGTTGCTAAAATGTATAATGAGCAAGCTGCAAAACATAATAGCACTATGGCTACAGCTTTTGTTCTACTTAATATTGATTTTGAAGATGGAACTCCCTCTACCGCGCTGGGACCACTAATGGGTATGGAACCTACAAGTCTTTCTCGTTTATTAAAAACAATGGAAGATAAAAAAATGATTTTCAGGAAAAAAAACCCAAACGACGGAAGAAGTGTTATTATTAAACTAACTGATTACGGTAAAGAAATGCGTGAAGTATCTAAAGGGCACGTATATCAATTTAATAATGAAGTAAGAAAACATATTACTGATGAAGAACTAGAAAACTTCTTTAAAGTAACAAGAACTATAAATCAACTTATTACAGACAAATTGATTTATGGTGATGATATAAATAAAAAAGCTGTATAAAACATTAAACTAATGACAAGAAGAATTAAAAAAGTAGCGATTATAGGTTCTGGAATTATGGGATCTGGTATTGCATGTCATTTTGCTAATATTGGCGTTGAAGTATTATTATTAGATATAGTTCCTCGTGAACTTAATGACAAAGAAAAAGCAAAAGGATTGACTTTAGAAGACAAAGCTGTACGTAACCGTTTGGTTAACGATGCACTAACCGCTTCTTTAAAATCAAAACCATCTCCTATTTACAGTAAAAAATTTGCAGATAGAATTACCACTGGTAATATTGATGACGATTTACATAAAATTAAAGATGTAGATTGGATAATGGAGGTTGTTGTTGAACGCTTAGACATAAAACAAAGTGTTTTTGAACAAGTTGAAAAACACCGTACTCCTGGTACTATTATCTCTTCAAATACTTCAGGAATTCCTATCAAGTTTATGAATGAAGGAAGAAGTGAAGATTTTCAAAAACATTTTGCAGTAACTCACTTTTTTAATCCTCCTCGTTATTTAAAATTATTTGAAGTTGTTCCTGGCCCTCAATGTAAACAAGAAGTTACTGACTTCTTAATGGATTATGGTTCTAAGTTTTTAGGAAAAACTTCTGTTTTAGCTAAAGATACCCCAGCTTTTATAGGAAATAGAATTGGAATTTTCGGAATTCAATCTTTATTTCATCAAGTAAAAGAATTAGGATTAACTATTGAAGAAGTTGATAAATTAACTGGTCCTGTAATTGGCCGCCCAAAATCGGCTACTTTTAGAACTGTTGATGTTGTAGGCCTTGATACCTTAGTACATGTTGCTAATGGTATTTATGAAAACTGCCCAAATGATGAAGCTCATGATTTATTTAAGCTTCCTGATTTCATCAACACCATGATGGAAAACAAATGGTTAGGTAGTAAAACTAAACAAGGTTTCTATAAAAAATCAGTGAATGCTGAAGGTAAAAAGGAAATTTTATCATTAGACTTAGACACGATGGAATATCGTTCTAAAAAACGTGCAAAGTTTGCTACTTTAGAATTAACAAAAACCATTGACAAACCAATTGATCGTTTTAAAGTATTAGTTGGAGGAAAAGATAAAGCGGGTGAATTTTACCGTAAGAATTTCGCAGCTATGTTTGCGTATGTTCAAAATAGAATTCCAGAGATATCTGATGAATTATACAAAATTGACGATGCCATGAAAGCTGGTTTCGGATGGGAAAATGGACCTTTCGAAATTTGGGATGCTGTAGGAGTAGAAAAAGGTATCGAATTAATGAAAGCTGAAGGTAAAGAGCCTGCTGCTTGGGTTGTTGAAATGTTAGCAAAAGGTTCATCTTCTTTCTATTCAGTTAAAGAAGGAGCAACTTATTACTATGATGTAACTGCAAAAGTTCAAACTAAAAAGCCTGGTCAAGATTCATTTATCATCTTAGATAATATTCGTAAAACAAATGAGGTATTTAAAAACTCAGGAGTAGTTATTGAAGATATAGGAAATGGTATTTTAAATTGTGAATTCCAATCTAAAATGAACACTATAGGTGGAGATGTTTTAGCTGGATTAAACAAAGCAATTGATTTAGCAGAAAAAGACTTTCAAGGATTAGTAGTTGGTAATCAAGCGGCAAACTTCTCAGTAGGTGCTAACATAGGAATGATTTTTATGATGGCAGTTGAGCAAGAGTATGATGAATTAAATATGGCTATTAAGTATTTCCAAGATACTATGATGCGTATGCGTTATTCATCAATCCCAACAATTTCTGCACCTCATGGTATGGCTTTAGGTGGTGGATGTGAATTATCATTACATGCTGATAAAGTAGTTGCTGCTGCTGAAACATACATGGGATTAGTTGAGTTTGGAGTTGGAGTTATCCCTGGTGGAGGTGGTTCTAAAGAGATGGCTTTAAGAGCATCAGACACTTTCCGTACAGGAGATGTACAATTAAATGTACTTCAAGAATATTTCTTAACTATAGGTATGGCAAAAGTATCAACTTCAGCTTATGAAGCTTTTGACTTAGGCTTATTACAAAAAGGAAAAGATGTTGTTGTTGTAAATAAAGAACGTCAAATTGCACAAGCTAAAAAGCATGCTGTTTTATTAGCAGAAGCTGGTTATACACAACCCGTAAAACGTGAAGATGTTTTAGTATTAGGTAAACAAGCTTTAGGTGCATTTATGGTTGCTACCGATTCAATGCAAGCTAGTAAGTTTATCTCTGAGCATGACCAAAAAATTGCCAATAAGTTAGCTTATGTAATGGCAGGTGGAGATTTATCAGAACCAACAAAAGTTTCTGAACAATATTTATTAAACATAGAGCGTGAAGCGTTCTTAAGTTTATGTACAGAGCGCAAAACATTAGAGCGTATTCAGCACATGTTAAAAACTGGTAAACCATTAAGAAACTAAGAAAAATGAAAACAGCATATATAGTAAAAGGATATAGAACCGCCGTAGGAAAATCTAAAAGAGGTGCGTTCAGATTTAAAAGAGCTGATGAATTAGCTGCTGAAACTATCGAATATATGATGGAGCAGTTACCTGAGTTCGATAAAAAACGTATTGATGATGTAATTGTTGGTAATGCAATGCCAGAAGGTTCTCAAGGTTTAAATATGGCTCGTTTAATTTCTTTAATGGGTTTAAAAATTGAAGACGTTCCAGGTGTTACCGTTAATCGTTTTTGTTCTTCAGGATTAGAAACTATTGGTATGGCAGTTGCAAAAATTCAATCAGGAATGGCTGATTGTGTGATTGCTGGTGGAGCAGAAAGTATGAGTTCTGTACCAATGACAGGGTTTAAACCAGAATTAAATTATGATACAGTAGCTGCTGGTCATGCTGATTATTATTGGGGAATGGGTAATACTGCTGAAGAAGTTGCACAGAAATACAATATCTCACGTAAAGATCAAGATGAATTTGCTTTAAACTCACATTTAAAAGCATTAAAAGCTCAAGAAGAAAATCGTTTTCAAGACCAAATTGTTCCTATAGAAGTTGAAGAAACTTATATAGATGCTAAAGGTAAAAGAGCAACAAGAAAATATACAGTAACTAAAGACGAAGGACCTCGTAAAGGTTCAAACATTGCTGGTTTAGAGCGTTTACGTCCAGTATTTGCTACTAATGGTAGTGTTACTGCTGGTAACTCTTCTCAAACTAGTGATGGTGCTGCTTTTGTAATGGTAATGAGCGAAGAAATGGTTAAGGAATTAAACCTAAAACCAATTGCTCGTATGGTTAGTTATGCTGCCGCTGGGGTACCTCCTAGAATTATGGGAATTGGACCAGTTGCTGCTATTCCAAAAGCATTAAAACAAGCAGGATTAAAACAAGAAGATATTAGCTTAATTGAATTAAATGAAGCATTTGCTTCTCAATCATTAGCTGTAATTCGTGAATTAGGATTAAATGCAGACATCATTAATGTAAATGGTGGTGCAATTGCATTAGGACATCCTTTAGGTTGTACTGGAGCTAAATTATCAGTTCAATTATTTGATGAAATGCGTAAGCGTAACATGCAAGGAAAATACGGAATGGTAACTATGTGCGTAGGAACTGGACAAGGTGCAGCAGGTATTTTTGAATTCTTAAACTAAAAAAACAAAACAAAATGTCAGATTTATTAAGAGGTGGGCAATTCCTAGTAAAAGAAACTAATTGCGAAGATATATTTACTCCTGAAGATTTTTCTGAGGAGCAGAGAATGATGAAAGAGGCCGTTATGGAATTTAACGATCGTGAAATCATTCCACATAAAACTCGTTTCGAGGCTAAAGATTATGCTTTAACAGAAGAAACTATGCGTAAAGCTGGTGAATTAGGTTTCTTAGGAGTATCTGTTCCTGAAGCCTACGGAGGGTTAGGAATGGGCTTTGTTTCTACAATGCTTACTTGTGACTATATTTCTAGTGGAACTGGATCTTTTAGTACTGCTTTTGGTGCGCATACTGGTATTGGTACTATGCCTATTACCTTATACGGTACTGAAGAACAAAAACAAAAATTTGTTCCTGCTTTAGCAATGGGTGAGCGTTTTGGTGCTTACTGTTTAACGGAGCCTGGTGCTGGATCAGATGCAAACTCTGGAAAAACCACTGCTGAATTAACAGAAGATGGTAAAAACTATAAAATTAACGGTCAAAAAATGTGGATTTCAAATGCAGGTTTTGCTGAAATTTTTATCGTTTTTGCTCGTATTGGTGATGATAAAAACATTACTGGTTTTATATTAGAATATGATAAAAACAATCCTAATGGTGTTACATTAGGTGAAGAAGAGCATAAATTAGGTATTCGTGCTTCTTCAACACGTCAAGTATTTTTTAATGATACTTTAGTACCAGTTGAAAACATGTTATCTGTTCGTGGTGGTGGATTTAAAATTGCCATGAATGCATTAAATGTAGGACGTATTAAATTAGCTGCTGCTTGTTTAGATTCTCAACGTAGAATCATTACTGAAGGTGTAAAATACGCTAACGAACGTAAGCAATTTAAAACTCCTATTTCTGAATTTGGAGCTATCAAATCTAAGTTAGCTGAAATGGCTACTAATGCATATGTTGGTGAATCTGCATCATACAGAGCTGCTAAAAACATTGAAGATAGAATTACTATTCGTGAATCAGAAGGAAATACTCATCAAGAAGCTGAATTAAAAGGTGTTGAAGAGTATGCTATAGAATGTTCTATTTTAAAAGTTGCTGTTTCTGAAGACGTACAAAATTGTGCTGATGAAGGAATTCAAATTTTTGGAGGTATGGGATTCTCAGAAGAAACTCCTATGGAGTCTGCTTGGAGAGATGCTCGTATTGCTCGTATTTATGAAGGAACTAATGAAATTAACAGATTACTTTCTGTTGGAATGTTAGTTAAAAAAGCAATGAAAGGTCATGTAGATTTATTAAATCCTGCTATGGCTGTTGGTGAAGAACTATTAGGTATTCCTTCTTTTGATACCCCTGATTATTCTGAATTATTTGCTGAAGAGAAAGAGATCATTGGTAAATTAAAGAAAGTATTCTTAATGGTTGCTGGTGCTGCTATCCAAAAATTTGGACCAGAATTAGAGCAACATCAACAATTATTAACAGCTGCTTCAAATATTTTAATTGAAACATACATGGCAGAATCAGCTATTTTGAGAACTGAGAAAAACGTGAAACGTTCTGGTGAAGCTTCTCAAAAAGAACAAATTGCTATGACTCAATTATATTTATACAATGCTGTTGACATTATTACTAAAAATGCTAAAGAAGGAATCATTTCTTTTGCTGAAGGTGATGAGCAGCGCATGATGTTAATGGGATTAAAGCGTTTTACAAAATATGCTAACTACCCTAATATCGTTGAATTACGTAATACAATCGCAGAGAAATTAAAAGCAGAAAATAAATACTGCTTCTAAAAATATTTACTCGAAAGAGTATAAAAACCTTCTTTAACTTTCATAGGTTTTAGAATTTAGTTGTTTGTTTAAAAGATCGTTAAATTAGTTTTTGACGGTCTTTTTTCTTATAAATATTTATCTTTGAATATGGGTTTTACATAGCCCATAAAATCATTGGAAATAACTAAAAAAACAAATACAAATAATGCCAGATATTGGAACTGTCGGATTACTTATATTAATTGCTAATGGCTTTGTTTCTTATCAAGGTTTTGAAAATTGGCAATTTTTAAATACCTATAAATTTCAGGTTGACAAAATATTAATCAACAAAGATTATAAAAGGCTAATAAGTTCTGGTTTTTTACATGTAAACTGGACTCACCTTATCTTTAATATGTTTAGTTTATATTCTTTTGGAGCGAGTTTAGAACTTCGATTAGGATCTATTTACTTTGCTTTAATATACTTTACTAGCTTACTTGCAGGGAATTTATTCGCTTTATTGATTCATAAAAACCATGGAAAGTATAGTGCTGTAGGTGCTTCTGGAGCTGTTTGTGGAGTTATATTTGCTTCAATAGCTTTAATTCCTAACATTGGAGTAGGTATTTTATTTTTACCGGTATCAATTCCTGGTTGGTTATTTGGTCTTTTATACATTAGCTATACAATTTATGGTATTAAATCTAATAATGATAATATAGGGCATGAAGCTCATTTAGGAGGAGCAGTAATAGGAATTATTACAGCAATTATAATTAGCCCTAGTTCATTAACCCAAAACTACATCCCTATTCTACTTTCTCTTGTACCAACATTAATCTTTATCTTTTTTATTTTGGTAAAACCTCATTTATTACTCCTTGATAATCCTTTTAAAACTCAAAAAAAGCCTCAAACTATTGATGAGAAATACAACGAAGAAAGAGCACTAAATAAAAAAGAATTTAATCTTTTACTTGAAAAAATCCATAAAAAAGGTATTGACAAACTAACTGCAAAAGAAAAAGAAAAATTAGACGAATACTCAAAAGCAAATAGAAAATAATAATTTTATAAATCAAACACTGTAGTGTCTTTAAAAGAATTCATAACAAATGAGCTTTGTATAGTTGAGATTCCTTCAAATACCGAAAGTTTCTCGTTAATTAATCCTTGAAATTGGTTCATATCATTTACTGCTACTTTTAATAAGAAATCAAAATTACCAGATACATGGTGACACTCCATTACTTCTGAAAGACTTAAAATATTTTCCTTAAAAGAATCAATCAACTCTTTTTGATGTTTGAATAATGTAATTTGACAATAAGCTATTATTTGTTTACCAATAAGATTTCTATCTAATAAAGCAACATATTTTTTTACAAAACCACTTTGCTCTAACTTTTTAATTCTTTCATAGGTTGGCGTTACTGTTAAACCAATTTTTGTAGCTATTTCTTTAGTATTCTGCTTAGCATTTTCTTGTAAATGCATTAGTATTTCTCTGTCTATTTTATCCATAAAAGAACTCTTTTCTAAATCTAATAATTTTCGACCTCTCCAAAAGTAACAATAATCTTTAAAAACAAATAAAAAAGATTTATTTTCTTAATTAATACTATAACTAGATTAAAATTCTAATAAACTATAGATTTGCATGAAAACAAAAACACATAAAATTAATAATCATGAAAGCTACTACACAACA
This sequence comes from Tenacibaculum halocynthiae, assembly GCF_964512825.1. NCBI lineage: Bacteria > Pseudomonadati > Bacteroidota > Flavobacteriia > Flavobacteriales > Flavobacteriaceae > Tenacibaculum > Tenacibaculum halocynthiae. The sequence goes on from NZ_CAZELG010000031.1 coordinate 38,550, forward strand.
AGAACGTCTTAACCAGCTTTTAGAGAAGATTACTAAAGCTAGAGATACTTTTTTAGGCTATCCAGTATCTAAAGATTTTGATTATTCAGAACTTTACGAGTTTTTAAAATACCCTATTAATAATCTTGGAGATCCATTTGAAGACAGTACCTACAAAGTACAGACTCATGAAATTGAACGAGAAGTTGTAAATTTTTTCGCAAAATTATTTAGAGCAAATCCAAAAGATTACTGGGGATATGTTACCAATGGAGGATCGGAAAGTAATTTGTATGGTTTATATATTGCTAGAGAAATGTACCCAAAAGCGATGGTTTATTACTCAGAATCTACGCATTATAGTGTTAAAAAGAATATCCATTTATTAAACATCCCAAGTATTGTTATTCGCTCACAAGAAAATGGAGAAATAGATTATAACGATTTAGAAGAAACTTTAAAATTTAACAGACATAAGCCTGCAATTGTTTTAACCACTTACGGTACTACAATGAAAGAAGCAAAGGATGATGTATCTAAAGTAAAGGGTATCTTAAAAAAATTAGCTATTCAAGATCATTATATTCATTGTGATGGAGCACTTGCAGGATCATTTGGTGCATTTGTAGAACCAAAAATTCCTTTTGATTTTATCGATGGTGCTGATAGTATTTCAATCAGCGGACATAAATTTATAGGTTCTCCAATACCCGCTGGAGTTATTGTTACCAGGCGTTCTTTACGTGATCGTGTATCAAAAGGTATTTCATACATTGGCTCTTTAGACACAACTATAACAGGTTCAAGAAACGGACATAGTCCATTATTTTTATGGTATGCAATAAATAAACTTGGCATAGATGGTTTGAAAGCTAGATATAATCACAGTTTAGAAGTTGCCAAATATTGTAATCAAGAATTACTTAAAATTGGTGTTAATGCATGGAGAAATCCAGGAGCTATAACTGTTGTATTACCTAAAATGTCTAATACTATCAAAGAAAAATGGCAATTAGCTACTGAAGATGATATTACACATATAATTTGTATGCCTAATGTTACTAAAGATCAAATAGATCATTTTATTAAAGATGTAGCTTCTTCATTACATGAAAAAGAAGAAGAAGAACTTGCTTATTTTTAATAACTAAACTTTTTTAGCATAAACAATAAAAAAACATACTATAATTTATTTAATACCAGTACTTTTGCACGCAATTCTGAAAACAGAACAATCATGAAGCGAATTAAAGAATATAAGAAGTTATTTAAAGTAGAAGGAGCCATTAATTTAAAAGAATTAAAAACTACCTACAGAGGGTTAGTAAAAGAATGGCACCCTGATAAATTTCAAGACGAAGATAAAAAAGAAGAGGCTGGAGAAATGAGTACTAAAATAATTGATGCTTATCATTTTTTAGTGAGTATTGCTCCTGAGACTAAAGAAGCTAATTTAGAGGCTTATAAAACCACTATTACAGAATTCCAAGTTGCAGACTACCAACACAAAAGTATGCGTTTGGAAGTTACTTTTACTGACGGAAACACATACGAATACTTTGGTGTTAATCGTATACTTTTTGGGAAATTTATAAATGCCAAATCAATAAACAACTTTGGTAAAAGAAATATTTTTAATTCTTTTTTATATAGAAAATCAATGAAAGCTTCAGTTACAGCTTAATTCTGATTTTACTTTTTACATAACAAAAAAGAGATTGCTATAAAAGCAATCTCTTTTTTTGCATATAACCTTAATTATTAACTTAGTTAGCTCTAATAATAACATCTCCATTAAAGTTCTTAAATAAAAACTCTGGTCCTCCTCCATTGATAGATCCTTTAATCCATTTTTCAACTTTCACACGATATGCATTTCCTCGTTTAGAGTTTCCTTTTGTAACTTTTGCTTTAGATGGTTTTGCTTTTAAATCAAAATCGGTATAAATTTCACCTCTATCTGATTTTACTTTTATATTTGCTTTAATATTTTTAGGAAAAGTAACATCTATATCTCCATTTAAACTACTAAACGCCATTGCTGTATTTGGAGTTACTTTTAAAAAATTAACTACAATGTCTTTATTTAAAGCATCTGCGCTTACAGATCCACTAACATCTTTTAATGTAATTTTTCCATTTACGTTACTAATATCCATAGAGCCATTTACATTCTCTACTAAAATAAACCCTCTATTTATAGTTGATATTTTTAATGAAAAATTCCTAGGTACCTGTATTTCAAAATCTGTTGTTCCTTGTGGCGAACTATTTACTCGTACTATATTATCAAATTCTTCTGCACTAAACTCTAAAGAAGTATTAGATATTCTTTTTAACCCTTTTTTAGAACTCTTTCTTTTATGTCTCGATCCATGACGGATATCTCCTTCCTTTTTTGTTCCTTTTATAATGACTTCTTTACTAGGTGTTCCTTTTACAGTAATTGATCCATTAATAATTCCCATTTTTAAAACTCCTGGTTTCCCTGGGTTTGTTAAGGGAACTCTAACAGTTTCTTGAGCTATAATATTCGTTGTTAATAAAAACAACATACTAACAAGTACTAATTTTATATTTTTTGTATTCATTTTTTTATTTTTTTACGATTGCGTCTCCGTTTAACTGATTAAAATGTAAATGCACATTTCCTTTTCCAATTTTAAAATGCGAATTCGAATCTATTTTATACTTTACTTTTTTTCTTTTACTTTCTTTGATTTTCTTAATTTTTGGTACTGTTTTTTCAACATCAAAATTCGTATAAAACTTTCCATTCATCGTCTTGTAACTAATTGTTGCATCTAAATCTTTTATAAACTTTATAGTAATATCACCATTTAAAGAACGATACCAACTTTCTTCTTTAGGGTTCTCTGCATAGGTTATATCTATATTTTTATTCAAGGCATTTACATCAGTTTTTCCTGATACATTTTGTAAACTAATTGCTCCATTAATATTATGAGCAATCAATAATTTTCCATGTACATTTTCTACAGTTATATTTCCTTTATTAATAGCTTTTAAATCTACACTTGCCTTTTTCGGTATTTTAATTTTAAAATTTAAAACGTACTTATACATTCTCTTAGTTCTATGCTTGTAGCTTCGCCTATTATTAAAATTAAATTCTCTATGCTCAAAATTACCAGTTTCAATATCAAAGTGAGAATAAGGAGAATCTAAATACACATAAATTGCATTTCCTTTTTTAGACGATTTAATTCCTATTTCTTTTTCACCTTTTTTTAAATCTTCTTCATTATCAGCATAAACTGTTCTAGTAGCTTCAACCTGAATTGTAGAACCATTATATCCTTCTACATCGATAGATCCGTATACATTATCCACAACCAATATATTTTCTAAAGAGGCGTTTGTAAATTGTAATTCTTTTTTTAAAGTATGCGTACTTTTTAGTTTTTTATTGCTTTTTTGTTTTTGTCCCAACATTGCATTTGAGCAACATAAAATGACAGTAATTGTAATTAGTTTTAAAAATTTCATATTTATTCGTTTTTTGATGAATGACTTTTGGGTATTTCTGTAAAAAGCTTGCCTAGGATATGCCATCTACATCAATCTTATAAATATTTTATATTAAATAATTTGTTGAATACTTTCTTTCATTTTTTCTTTTGCACTTTCATTTACATCTTCTTTTTCTATCAGTTTTTTAAATGATTTTACAGCTTTTTTCTCTTGTAAAATTACCATTAAATCTGCTAAAGCTATTTGTACTAAAGGTGCTTTTTGAAGTGAAATTGATGCTATTAATCCTTCTCTTACTATTGGTATATCGGTATAATTACCCAATGCTTCAACAGCTGATAATCTTACATTTACATTTGTATCATTATTCAGTGTAGAAAACAATGCTTTTATTATAGTTTCTGTTACCTCATTGAGCTTATTAGCCTCATTTACTGCTTGTAATCGTTTATTTGCAGACGGTTGCTCTAGTAATGCTAACACCAATTGTGAACGTACATTTTCTGTTTCTTTTTGCGCATATTTTATTGAGTCTTCTGATACTCCTGAAGAACTAGTCATTTCTTTACCAATAAAAAAACCTGCAACCAAAATCACCACTGTATATGCGAGTTGTTTTGTTACGCTCCCTAATAAAAAAGTTTCTATTCTTTTTAAAAGTGATACACTTTCTTTCTTCTGCTCTTCAGCATTTAACATTGTATAGAATTTCACATCCATTGCTGTGCTAGGTTCTGGAGTAGATTCTTCAATACTCCAAAATGACTTCATCTGATCAAATTCTTCTCTATGCTGCGGATTCACCTTAAGAAAGCTCTCAAACTCATGTTTTTTAACTTCAGATAAATTTTCTGATAAATAATCTATAATTGTATTTTTATATTCTTTATAATCCATCATCTTATCTTTTATCTAAGGTCAAATAAACTTCTTTTAATTCTTGTAAAGCTCTATGAACTTTTGTTCTAGCCGCTCCTTCAGTACACCCCATTATTTGTCCAACCTCTTTATATTTCAATTCTTTAAACTTACTTAAAGTTAAAAACTCTCTTTTTTCATTAGATAATAATTGCATTGCTTTTTTTAAAATAAATGTGTTTTCTGATGTTTCTATATCTTTTTGTATGTCATCATAACCATTTAATGTATAATCTACTTCTTCTATATTTTTATGTTGGTGTTTTTTGATTTTTTTAAAATTATCGTAGTTTACATTTCTTGCTATTTGAAATATCCAGGTAATAAACTTACTTTCTTCTGTATAGGTATGCTTATATTTTAAAACCCTAATAAATACATTTTGCACTAAATCTTCACTTAAACTAGCATCCTTGTTCATTTGATAAAAAAAACCAAATAATCGTCTTTTATACCTTTCATACAACAATCCTAGTTTATGGTTTTCACCATGTTTCACCTTCAGCATTAATGAATTATCTGATAATGTTTCCAAGTTATAATTGTGTTAGTTGATTTTACAAACTGATAAACTCTGTTTTTTTAAAAACGTTACAAATTAATTGTTTTTTTTAAACATTCATTTAATTTTACGATGAGGAAGACCTTTTAATTAAAAAATCTAACAAAAAAAAAGATTGCTTTCCAGCAATCTCTTTCTTCTTAATATCTTATATACTTTTTATTATTCTAAAGCACCTAAATAACGTTCAGCATCTAAGGCTGCCATACAACCAGTACCTGCAGCAGTTACAGCTTGCCTGTATTCTTTATCTTGAACATCACCTGCAGCAAATACTCCAGGCATATTTGTTTTTGTTGATTTTCCGTTAGTAATTAAATATCCTGTATCATCCATATCTAATACTCCTTTAAAAATACCCGTATTAGGTTTATGGCCAATTGCAATAAACACTCCAGTAACAGAAATATCAGTTTTATCACCAGTTTGATTATTTACAGCTCTTACACCTTCAACAACATTATCACCTAAAACCTCGTCAATTTCAGTATTATATAAAACAGTAATATTTTCTGTTTTATTAACACGGTGTTGCATCGCTTTAGAAGCTCTCATATAGTCTTTACGAACCAAAATAGTTACTTTACTACAAATATTAGCTAAATATGTTGCTTCTTCTGCTGCAGTATCTCCTGCACCAACTACAACAACATCTTGCCCTTTATAAAAGAAACCATCACAAGTTGCACAAGCAGAAACTCCACCGCCTATTAAACGTTGTTCACTTTCTAATCCTAAATATTTAGCCGTAGCTCCAGTAGAAATAATTACAGTTTCTGCTTCAATTTCTGTAGTTTCATCTACAATAACTTTATGAATACCTCCTTCTTTATCAGAAAACTCTACACTTGTTACCATACCAAAACGAACCTCAGTTCCAAATCTTTCAGCTTGACTTTTTAAATCTTCCATCATAGCAGTTCCATCAGTACCATTAGGGTAACCAGGAAAATTATCAACTTCAGTAGTAGTAGTTAATTGACCTCCCATTTGCATACCTGTATACATTACTGGTTTCATATCTGCTCTAGCTGCGTAAATTGCTGCTGTATATCCTGCTGGTCCAGAACCAATGATTAAACATTTTATTTTTTCTGCCATATCTATGTATTATTTAGTAACTACAAATGTAGTAGTTTTTTGTTTTTTATCCTCTTAGTATTATATATTTTGATTATAAGTCGATAACGAATAAAAATATTACATTTTTATATATTTTTTATTTGTTGTTTACTTTTTTTTTATACATTTGCAGTCCGAAATAATTCGGGGTGTAGCGTAGCCCGGTCATCGCGCCTCGTTTGGGACGAGGAGGTCGCAGGTTCGAATCCTGCCACCCCGACTATATCAAATCAAAAACCTTGTAAACTCTATACGTTTACAAGGTTTTATTTTTTACATTATTTTTTAATAATTAAAAATAATAACTTTTTGTAACTTCGTATTTATGGAATTACTTTTTTTAGGTTTGGCTGGAGGAGCTATTGCTTCTTATTTTATATTTCAAAAATTTGCACTAAGTAGTAAAAAGAATCTAACACAAAAACAATCTGTTGTTTTGTTAGATAAAATTAAAAAAGTTTCAAAACTAATAACTGTTGAAGGAGAATTCGCAGAAATATACCATCATGAAAACTCCCAAGAAAAGTTCCTTGGACTTTTTACCAGTAAAAAGAAAGCTATTATATTAATTAACGCTAAAGTTCTTATTGGTTTTGATTTTAGAAAAATTAAAATGTTAGCAGATACTAAAAGCAAAACAATTTCATTATCTGAATTTCCTCAACCTGAAATTTTCTCAATAGAGCCTTCTATTCGTTTTTATGATATTCAAAATGGTTTTTTAAATAAATTTAGTTCAGATGATTTAACCAAGGTTAATGCTGAAGCCAAAGATCACATTTCTCAAAAAGTACCAGAAAGTAACCTAATGCAAACTGCCAATAGAGAAGCCTTAGAAGCAATTATGCTAATGAATAGCTTAGTAGAAACCATTGGTTGGAAATTAGACTACTCTTCATTGGAACTTCCTAATGAAAAAATAACGTTAATTGATTAACAATACTCCCAACCTTAATAAAAAAGTATTTTTAATAATAGTAGCAATTTTATCTTTTGCTGCTTATTACTTTATTGAAACTTCAAAACAACTAGTAAATTGGTAGAGAAAAATTGACAATTCAGATATTTCTGACGGTTTTGCTTTGTTTATCACTATTAACATAGTCAAATACTTTTTACTTATTTTTGGTATAACATCTACAATCTTTTTAATCGTTACCATTTTAAAAAATAAATATGAACATAGAACAACTACATAATTACTGTAACTCTAAAAAGGGAGTAACGGAACACTTTCCTTTTGATGATGTTACCTTAGTATTTAAAGTTATGGGAAAAATGTATGCTCTCATAGGTTTAGATAAGTGGGAAAATGGAGACCAGAAAATAAACTTAAAATGTAATCCTGAATGGAGCGAAGAATTACGTACTAATTACGATAGTATAAACCCAGGATTTCATATGAATAAAAAACACTGGAACACTGTTATTTTAAACAATGATGTTTCTGATAATTTTGCCTTTGAATTGATTGACCATTCATATAACCTAGTAGTTAAAGGACTTACAAAAAAACTAAAAACTGAATTAGACACCTTATAGTACTATGAAAAAAAATGATTTAAGAATTCAATATAAACAAAGAAGAAAAGATTTATCGAATGTTCAAAAAGAAGAGCTAGAGCAAAATATTTACCAGCAAGTTTTTAATATAGAGATAACAAATATTAAGAATGTTCATTTATTTTTATCGATGGAAAAGTTTAATGAAATCAACACTACTCCTATCATTAAATTCTTCAGAGACCTTGATAAAAAGATAATTGTAAGTCGATGCAATTTTCATGACGACTCTTTAACGCATTACTTATTAGATGAGAATACAAAACTTGAACTAAATAAATTTGGAGTTCCTGAGCCTGTTAATGCTAAAGAAGTTAATGTAAAAGAAATTGATTTAGTATTTGTTCCTTTATTAATTTCTGATGTAAAAAAATATAGAGTAGGATATGGAAAAGGGTTTTATGATCGTTTTTTAGCTTCCTGTAAAAAAGATGTAAAAACTATAGGTATCAATTTTTTTAAACCCATTGACACTATAGAAGACATTAATGAATTTGACATTCCTTTAGATAAAGTTATTTACCCTCAATAAAAAAATCCTGCAAAATGCAGGATTTTTAAATATATAATATTGTATTTGTATAACTATCCGTTCATAGAAATTAAGAACTCATCATTATTTATAGATGTTTTTATTCGTTGCTGAATAAATTCCATGGCTTCTATTGGGTTCATATCAGCTAAATACTTACGTAATACCCACATACGTTTTACTGTTTTCTCATCTAATAATAAATCATCTCTACGTGTACTTGATTTTATTAAATCAATTGCAGGGTAAATTCTACGATTAGAAATATTACGATCTAACTGAAGCTCCATATTACCAGTACCTTTAAACTCTTCAAAGATAACTTCATCCATTTTAGATCCAGTTTCAGTAAGTGCCGTAGCTATAATGGTTAAAGACCCTCCATTTTCTATATTACGAGCTGCTCCAAAGAAACGCTTTGGCTTATGTAATGCATTAGCATCAATACCTCCAGATAATATTTTACCCGAAGCTGGTGCTACAGTATTATAAGCTCTTGCTAAACGTGTAATAGAATCTAATAAAATTACTACGTCATGACCACATTCAACTAAACGTTTTGCTTTTTCTAAAACTATATTAGCAACTCGTACATGCTTATCAGCTGGCTCATCAAAAGTAGATGCTACAACTTCTCCACGTACATTACGTTTCATATCAGTAACCTCTTCAGGACGCTCATCAATTAATAAAACTATTTGATAAACTTCTGGGTGATTCGCTGCAATAGCATTTGCCACATCTTTCAACAACATTGTTTTACCCGTTTTTGGCTGTGCTACGATCATACCACGTTGCCCTTTACCTATTGGTGAAAACAAATCAATTATTCTTGTTGAAAGTGAACTTCCTCTTTCTGCTAAATTAAATTTCTCATTTGCAAAAAGTGGTGTTAAATGTTCAAAAGACACTCTATCACGTACAATATTCGGACTTAATCCATTTATTTTTGACACTCTGATTAAAGGAAAGTATTTTTCTCCTTCTTTCGGAGGACGCACATTACCTAAAACAGTATCTCCAGTTTTTAAACCGAATAATTTTATTTGTGATTGTGATACATAAATATCATCAGGCGATGATAAATAGTTATAATCAGATGAACGTAAAAAACCGTATCCATCTGGCATCATTTCTAACACACCTTCACTTTCTATAATTCCATCAAACTCAAAATCAGGATCGCGGTATTTATTACCACTCTTGTGATGATGCTTGTTGTTATTATTTTTATTTTGATGATGTTTATTGTTGTTATTATTATTGTTGTTCTTATTCTGAGGATTTCTTTGAGGCCTATTATTTTGAGCATGTTGCGGCTTTCTATCGTCCGTTCTTTTAACCTCTTCAGTTTTACTTCTTTCTCTTGGTTTTGGAGCCTCTTTACCTCTATTATTAGTTCCTTTAGGCTTTACAACTTCCTTGTTCACTGTTTTTTCAACAACTACCTCTTTTTTATCTACAGCTACTTCTTTCTTAGGAGTGTTTTCTACTTTTGGAGCCTTTTCAACTTTTTTAGGAACAACTTGTTCTTCTTGCTTATTTACAACAACTTCCTCTTTCTTTTCTTGAGAAACTGGTGCATTTTTGGCAATTCTTTTTCTTTTTGGCTTTTCTTTTGGAGCTTCTTTTTTTGCCGGCTTTTCTTCTTTACTAGTAGCTTCAGCCTGAGCATCCAAAATTTTGTAAACTAAATCTAACTTTTTTAACTGACTCGTTTTAGTTAACCCAATTTTCTTGGCTACTTCTTGTAAATCAGTAAGTTTCTTAGCTTTTAATTCCGAAATCTCGAACATTCGTTAAAATATTTGGTTAAAATCCTCTCACTTTGTATAAGTAAAGAATTTAAAAAGTTATTGTTTGTTTTATAATCTGATTGTTAGTTATATGAAGTATATAACAATTAATGTGTAGTTACTTACAAGGCAAATATATACAAATAATTTAACTTGGAATATTTCTTTTTAAAAAAAGAAATGTTATTTTTGCCTTCCAATTTGGAAAAATGATACAAAGAATACAATCAATATATCTTTTATTAGCAGGTGCTATTTCTGGAGGATTAACTTTTTTAGTTAATTTATGGATACAAGCTAAAGAAAATACACCTATATATATAATAGACTTATTTACTAGTGATTCTATTTCTCAAAAAATAGTTCCTGTATTATTTTTCATCTCTGCTATAATATCAATTGTTACTATATTTTTATTTAAAAATAGACAGTTACAATTTGTATTAGGTAGATTAAATATGTTGACAAACCTTTTTTTATTAGGATTATTGATTTATTTATCGCTAACATTACCTGGAGAAAATACTGTTTCTGAGAAAGGTATTGGGATGTTCTTACCTGTTATTGTTATTTTGCTAGTAGTTTTAGCTAATAAAGCAATTAAAAAGGACGAAGATCTTGTAAAATCTGTTGATAGATTACGATAAGCCTAACATCTTAGTATATTTTAGTGCGATAAAACCGAGAATTTATTCTCGGTTTTTTATTTACTTTTTTTTGCAAGCATATAACTTTTTCTCTTTTTTAGTTTTAATATAAAAGTTTCTTTAATAAGAATAATAAAATTTATAATTTTAAATGCTTTTTGATACATTATTTTAGTTAAACTTGTACAAAAAACAAAGCTAAAAAACCATGCAAACACCTAAAAAACAACAAATTAACCTTCAAATGTTAAAGTGCATCTAAGGGTTTACCCTGATACCGTTAGTAAAAACCCTGAAACACCGTTTAGGGGTATTGAGTATTGTGAGAACTCTGCTTCTCCCATAAATTTGTAAACGTAAACAACAAATGAGTTACAAGATTAAAGTTCATATAGCCGATGATCATAAGATCCTTATAGAAGGAGTGATAGCGCTAATAAATATCGAAGATGACATTGAAGTCGAAGGCTTTTCTTTAACAGGAAGAGAAGTGATAAACTGGTCTAAAAAAAACACTGCTGATATATTGATATTAGATATTAATATGCCAGAGATGGATGGAATAGATGTTTTAAAAACGTTTCAACAACGTGATACAAAAATTAAAACAATTATTTTATCTAGCTTAAGTGATCCAAAGCTTGTACAAGAAATGATTGTACTAGGTGCAAATGGATTTTTAGAAAAAAGTTCTGCTAGCGAACATATTGTAGACGCTATTAGAGCTGTAAATAAAGGGTTGCAATATTTTAATGAAGATATTAAAAGCAAACTTTTTAATTTATACGTTACCGGTTCAAAAAATAAAATCAAACGAGAGGAATCTCACAAAGATCTAACTGAACGAGAGTTAGAAGTATTAACATTGATTGCCCAAGAAAAAAGTTCATCTGAAATAGCCGATAAGTTAAGAATAAGTGTAAAAACTGTTGAAACATATCGCAGAAGCCTATATAAAAAACTAAAAGTGAAAAATGTAGTAGGTTTAGCGATGTATGCAGTTAGGAACAATATAGTATAATCCTTTCATTCTATTTTTTCTTTGCCCCCAAAGAAAACTCCCCCAAAACCTATAAATTCCTAATTAATTACGTCGCTAAAAACTACAACAACCAAAATATATCTGGCGATGTACGTGTTATTATATAACATAGTTTAGAAAACCCCTTCATTTTGTTTTCTTTATCCCCTAATTTATGAGAACGTCCCCCGTATCTCCATTAATCTATACTAAGTACGTCGCCTTTTTTTAAAATTAAACTCTTAAACAAATTTCCTTAAATCATTAACCTTAAAAAATGCAAGCATGAATAAAATTACCCCACTTTTCCTAGCTCTTACTCTTATTTTTGCATCATGTTCATCTACTGAAAATGACGCTGAATTATTGCAAAAAAACGAAACAAAATTAAAATCATATACTTTAAAAAGAGATGCTAATGGTAGGTACTCTATTGATTTTGATGTAAAAGAAAACACAGAAGTTAACACCTTTAAAAATTCTGATAAATCTAATGAAATAGTATTATCAGAAGCTGTACAAAAACAAGCACAAAAGCACAGCAATAACTTCAACCTTGAAAATGACCTTTTAAAAATTGGTTTTTTAGAAGAAAACAATGGTAAAAAAACACAGATTACTGTTGAAGATGAAAACATTACCTTTGCAAAAAAAGGAGTTACAGAATTTTTAAACAATTACAGTGTTACTAAAAATGCAGATGGTACTTTTATTTTAGATTTTGAAGTGAATAATAATGTGCAAACTGAATTTATTTATAATGAACTAAAAGAAATTTATGAAATACATTTGTCTAATGGAACAGCTAAAACAACTCAATTTTCAAGACTTATAGAGTTACCTTACACAAATATATTAAAAATAGATTTTGTAAATCATAAATATAACAGTAGAACTAATGCTGAACAAATCGGAAATGATAAAAAACCTAGATTAATAATGGACCTAACATCAAATGGATAAAACTAAGAACTTAATTATTATTTTTAGTATTATATTTATTAATTCATTTTCTAACAATAATTTATTCAAAGGAAAAGTAAAAGCTTTTCCTTTTGTCAGTTTAAAATTACACATTCAATCAGCTGATTCTAGTTTAGTAAAAAGCTACAATAAAGCTGAAAAATTATATAAAAAAGAAGAATATTCTAAATCTTTAGAAATTACTTTAAATATACTATCTAAGGTTAATCAAAATAATGAGTTAAAGCATTTATGCAACTTTCTTATTGGAAACATTCTTAGAAAAAGAAATAATCATGAGAAAGCTCTAATTTATTATAAAAGATCATTGAGTAATATCTACGATAGTAATTCAAAAGAGTTATCAAATTTAAATAAAGAAACTAGCTTAGCTAATAGTTTACTAAGAATTGGTACAGAATTTTTTGAACTTAAAAAAAACGACAGTGCTTCATATTACTTTAAAAAAATATTATTAATTCCATCATTAAACAATAAAATAGTTTCTATAAAAGCTTCTACATATAGTAATTTATCAGCTACATATCTGAAAGACTCATCTATAAAAAAAGCTAAATTTTATGCCTCTAAAGCTATAGAAATGCATGACAAGAATAATAACAAAATTTCTCAGTCAGCTGCAACAGGTAATCTAGCAAGTATATTCTTAGAAGAAAAAAAATATGAAAAAGCAAAAAAACTATATTTAGATGCTATAGATTTAATAAAAAAAGATAATAGTATTACTTCTACAAAATATAAAGAAGATTTATATTATAATTTAGCCTGGACATTATACCTCTTAAAAGACTATACTGCATATGAGTTTCAAGAGAAGTCTTATGACATCAAAGATGATTTAAGTGGTAAAGAAGTTCAACGAATTATGAAAGGGGTATTTGAAAAACATAAAATTGATCTTGAAAAACAACAAGCAGTAACACTTAAAAACCAAACTGAATTAATAAAAGCTCAGCAAGACAAATCAACTTTATTAGTAAGTATTTTAAGTATTCTTGGTTTAATTATCTCTGGTGTTGTTATTTATAATTATAAACTACGTCAAAATAACTTACAATTAAAAATATCTCAAAATAAATTAATAGAAGAACAAAATATTGACCGTATTAAGTCAGAATCTCAAATTAAAATATTAAATGCTACCATAGATGGTAAAGAAACTGAGCGTAAACAAATTGCAGAAACTCTACACGACAGTGTAAGTGCTTTACTTTCTTCTGCCAACATGCATTTACGTGCTACAAAAAAACAATTTAACGGTAATACTCCTGTTGAATTAGAAAAAACGCAACAAATTATTCTAGAAGCGTCACAAAAAGTTAGAGATCTTTCTCATAATTTAGTTTCGTCTATTCTTTTAAAATTTGGTTTAGGATATGCCATAAAAGATATTGGTAGCAAATATTCAAATTCTGAGCTTCATTTTCATACAAATATTAGTAACATTAGTAGGTATAATCAAGAATTTGAAATAAAACTATACAATGTTATTCATGAATTGATTAATAATATTTTAAAACATAGTAAAGCCAGTAATGCTCATATTGTTTTAGAAGATAAAAATGGATTTCTTTCTGTTTTAATTGAAGACGATGGAATTGGTTTTAATTATAAAGACAATAAAATAAAAACAGGATTAGGCTTAAATCAAATAGAAGCTAGAATTCAAATGATGAATGGAAATTTTTTAATAGAATCTGCCAAAGAAAAAGGAACAAAAGCTACTATAACTGTTCCTATAAAAAATAAAAGTTTGGTTACCGCTTAGCTAACTCAACAATTTCTAAATTTTTTATATCACCTTTTTCTAATTCAAATCGTAACATAGTTCGTACTTGATGAAATCCGTGCTTACCAGCTGCCCCAGGATTTAAATGTAGTAAGTTTAGTTTTTTATCAAACTGAACTTTTAAAATATGAGAATGGCCACATATAAATAATTTAGGAGGGTCTTTTTTTAAAGCCTCTCTAACTCTTTGATTATATTTATTCGGGTAGCCACCTATATGTGTTATCCAAACAGATACTCCTTCAACCATAAATTTAGCATCTAACGGAAATTCAGCTCTGGCATCTTTATCATCTATATTTCCATAAACAGCTCTTAAAGGCTTGTACTTTTTTAAGGTATCTGTAACCTCTAAATTACCGATGTCTCCAGCATGCCAAACTTCATCGGCCTGTTTTACAAATTTTAGTATTTGCTCATCAATAAAACTATGGGTATCTGATAACAATAAGACTTTTTTCATAATGGCGCAATTTATTATTAAAAAAGCAAACCCGCAATATATAAATATATTGCGGGTTCAATATCTTAAGGGGTCAGACTTACGGGGGGACTTATTGTCTTATACCCTAAAGATACTAAAAAAAAACCATTTAACCATTATAAAAACATAAATTTTTGTATATATTTTTATGTTTAATATAATTTATCAATATTCCAATTTAAATTAACTTTTCCTTTTTCTAAATCATGCGGTTAAAATTCCATAATTTAGCTATTTAAAACATTATTTTTTTGAGGTATTTTATTGAGCTTTCATACAATGGAAAAAACTACCATGGCTGGCAAATTCAACCAGATGCTATAAGCGTACAAGAAGAAATTAATAACGCAATAAATAAAATTTTACAAAGTAATATTGCTATTGTAGGTGCAGGTAGAACAGATGCTGGTGTTCATGCATCACAAATGTATGCTCATTTTGATACATCAAAAATTATTGATGCTAATTTTACCTATAAATTAAATGTTGTTTTACCTAATGATATTGTTATTTACAATACCATACCTGTTGCAGAAGATGCTCATGCAAGATTTGATGCTGTTAGCAGAAGTTATGAATACAAAATTTGGCTTGGAAGGAATCCTTTTTTATTAGATACTACTTGGCAACTGCATCATAAATACAAGAATATTAATGTTGAACTTATGAATGAGGCAGCTACGATATTACTTGAATATGAAGACTTTGAATGCTTTTCAAAAGTAAAAACAGATGTTCATACTTTTATTTGTGAAATAAGTAATGCTAAGTGGGTACTTAATGAAAATGAATTAACCTTTCATATCACTGCCAATCGATTTTTAAGGAATATGGTACGTGCAATTGTAGGTACTTTATTAGATGTTGGAATGGGGAAAATATCAGTTAATGATTTTAAAAAAATTATTGAGAGTAAAAACAGAAGTAATGCAGGACTTTCAGTTCCAGCAAAAGGATTATTTTTAACAAACGTAGCATATAATTATATATAGTGAGTACAGAATCAGGAAAAGCATTTGATCTAAAAATTTTTGTAAGACTAATGAGTTTTGCAAAACAGTACCGATTAAAATTTGGTACAGCTGTAATTTCAACAATATTATTAGCTATTGCATCAGCGGCAAGCCCGTATGTTTTAATGCATGCTGTAAATGATTTTACAACAACAAAAAACCTTAATCAGTTACTGAACTACACAGTAATAATGTTAGTTATTTTATTAATACAAGTTGCCTTGCAATTTTTGTTTATATACTATGCTAACTGGGTTGGACAACACATTATTAGAGACATAAGAGCAACTGTTTTTAAAAAAATAATGAACTTTAAAATGGGTTACTTTGATACAACTTCGGTTGGTAGACTAGTAACCAGAGTAGTTTCTGATATTGAAACTATAGCCAATTTTTTTACACAAGGTGTTTTTATGATTGTAAGTGATATTTTAAAAATGCTTGTTGTTATTGTAGTTATGCTTGTTATTAATTGGAAATTAGCACTTATAGCTCTTGCTGTTTTACCAATTTTAATTTACGCCACTAAGCTTTTTCAAATTGCAATAAAAGCAACTTTTCAAGATGTTAGAAACCAAGTTGCCAACCTAAATGGTTTTGTACAAGAAAGGGTAACAGGTATGAAAATTGTTCAACTTTTTAATCGTGAAAAAATAGAATATAAAAATTTTGTTGGAATTAATGACAAACATAAAAAAGCACATATAAAAACAGTATGGTACTATTCAATATTCTTTCCTATTGCTGAAATTTTATCATCTATAGCTATAGGCTTAATTGTTTGGTATGGAGGTTTTCAAGTGGTAGAAAATAGCACAGTAACTGTTGGTGCTATTATTGGATTTATAAAAATGGCACAAATGTTATTTCGCCCTTTGCGTCAAATTGCCGATAAATTTAACCAATTACAAATGGGAATTGTATCTGGTGAAAGAGTTTTTGCAGTAATAGACACTGAAAGTTCTATTGATAAAAAAGGAACTATTGAAGCTACTAATTTAAAAGGAAATATAACTTTTAATGATGTGCATTTTAGCTATATTAAAGGTGAAGAAGTACTTAAAGGAATTAGTTTTGATGTTAAAAAAGGGGAAACAGTAGCTATTGTAGGTGCTACAGGCGCTGGAAAGTCTACCATTATTAATTTAATTAGTAGGTTTTACGAAATAGATAGTGGTGAAATTGCCGTAGACACCATTCCTGTAGAACAGTATAATATTAGCTCGCTAAGAAAAAAAGTAGCTGTAGTTTTACAAGATGTTTTTTTGTTTTCTGATACTATTCATAACAATATTACTTTAAATGATACTACCATTTCAGCTGAAGAAGTAATAACTGCTGCTAAACAAATTGGTATTCATGATTTTATTATGAGCTTACCTAATGGCTATAGTTATAATGTAAAAGAAAGAGGTGCTATGCTATCATCTGGACAACGCCAATTAATTGCATTTTTAAGAGCTTATGTTAGTAAACCTAGTATTTTAATTTTGGATGAAGCTACCTCATCGGTAGATTCTCATTCAGAACAAATGATACAAGATGCAACTGATTTAATTACAAAAAATAGAACCTCTATTGTTATTGCACATCGATTAGCAACTATCCAAAAAGCAGATACGATAATTGTAATGGATAAAGGCTTAATTGTAGAGCAAGGTAGCCACAAAAATTTATTACAGAAAAAAGATGGTTTTTACAGAAACTTATATGACAAACAATTTAGTGATGAAAGCACTGAATAAGTTTGATTACAAACTTCAAAATGTTACATTTGTTACTCAATCTTAAAAACTAAAAATCATAAAACGATGAAAAAAGTAATTTTATCTGCGTTTGTTGTTGCTTCATTATTAGCAACTTCATGTAAAAAAGCAAAAGAGGAAGCAAAAGAAGCAACTGTAGAGGCTACTGAAAAAGTTACTGAAGCTACAAAAGAAGCTGCTACTAAAGTAGTTGAAAAAGCTGAAGAAACTGTTGATAAAGCTGCTGAAGCTGTACAATCTGCTTTAGAAGGTATTTCTATTCCTAGTTTTGATAACGAAAAAGTAGAACAACACTTAAAAGATTATGCTACTTATGCTAAAGATTATATTGCTGCTAAAGGTGATGTTCTTAAAAGTTCTAAATTAGCTACTAAAGGTGTTGAATTAGCTACTAAAGGTGCTGAGTTAGTAAAAACTTTAGATGCTGATGGTGTTAAGAAATTTAACAGCGTAATGAGTGCTATTCAATCAAAAATGGCACCAGCTAAATAAGCATATTTAACTATATTTAGTTATAAAAAAGGTTCTTCATATTGAAGAATCTTTTTTTATTCCATTACGTCTTTTTGGAGTTTTTTTGATAATTCTTCTAAGCTATTGTATAGCTCAAAACCTCCATCTTTTATATATGAAATTTCCCCTGTTTCTTCAGAGACTAACATACAAATAGCATCCGTTTTCTCTGAAACTCCTATTGCTGCCCTATGACGTAAACCAAAACGAGAAGGTATTTGTGAATTATCAGAAATTGGTAAAATCACACGAGTTGCTACCACATAATTATCTCTAATTATTGTAGCTCCATCATGTAAAGGACTGTTTTTATAAAAAATACTTTCAAGAATTGCTTCGTTTACTAAGGCATTCATTTTGTCACCTGTACTTACTAAAAAATCTAAATTATTAGTTCGTTCAATTACAATTAATGCTCCTGTTTTCGTTTTTGATAAATTAACACAGGCATTTAAAATTACTTCTGTATCAACCTCAAAACTAATTTCAGATTGTAAAAATTTTAACTGAGTTAAAAAACCTCTTTTAGTTGAAAAATTAGTAGTTCCTATCATTAATAAAAACTTTCTTATTTCTTGCTGAAATACAATAATTAAAGCAATAACTCCACCAGATAATAAATACCCTAAAATACCACTCAACATTTCCATATTTAGTGCTTGAGTCATCTTCCATATTATAAAAATAAATGCAATACCTATTACGATATTTATAGCTACTGTACCTTTTAATAACTTGTATATATAATATAAAAGAGCAGCTACTAAAATAATATCTAATACATCTAAAAAAGAAAAATCAATAAAATCCAAATCTATGTTTTTAGTAGAGTTTTTGTAAATGTACTAATTTTTAAAACAACACTTTTTAAGCATTTGTTAGTTCAAAAACAGTTATTTCTGGCCTTACATTAAATCGCACTTGCCATAAATGTCCCACTGCTCTATTTATGTACAAAGTTCTACCATCTTCTAAATCAATTTCACCTGAAGAATACTTTTTATTTTTAACAGGAAGCATAGGTGGTGGTAAAAAAGGTGCTTTACATTGCCCACCATGAGTATGTCCAGAAAGTATCCAGCTATTGAACCCCCTCCATATATCTATATCGCAAACATCTGGGTTATGGCATAATGCTACATTCGCTTTGTTTATATCAAAAGTAGTCATCGCCTTTTCAGGATTAAAATTAAGCCCCCAATAATCATCAAATCCTATAAAATTTAAACCAGCTACTTCTTTATGAGTATTACTTAAAATGGTAACTCCAGATTGTTCAAGTAAACTTGTTATTTTATCTGCTACATTTTGTTCTAGCCAATTATGTCCATAATCATGATTTCCTAAAACCCCTACTGTTCCTAAATTTCCTTTTACTACATGTTTTAAAACTGTTTCTAACTGAGTAAATTGTTCTTCATTCTCATAACTAACATAATCTCCAGTATATACTACAAAATCAGGATTATACTTTTGCGCTTTTTTAAAACTATCTATGATGTACTGATAGTCAAATCTGTTACCAATATGCACATCGCTTATTTGCATTAATGTTTTGCCTTCTAATGCGGAAGGTAAATTTTTAATTGGCATTTTTTTCTTAACAAACTCTAACCAAAAAGGTTCTATTTGCAATGTATACAAACCAGTTAACAAACCTAAGCCTATAGTAGCAAAAATAGATTTTTTTAAAAATTTTCTTCTTTTCATTACATTTAATTTTCTACAATTGATTAAAAATAGTAACAGCTTCTACAGCTTCTTTCACATCATGTACACGCAATATATGTGTACCATTCATTAAAGCAATTGTATTCGCCACTGTAGTAGCGTTTAATGCCTCTTTGGCTGAACAACCTAAAGTTTTATATAGCATAGATTTTCTAGAGACACCTGTTAATATAGGTGCATCTAAGTTTTTAAATAACTCTAAATTTTTTAATAATTCAAAATTATGAGCTATTGTTTTTCCAAAACCAAAACCAACATCAATAATAACATCATTCACTTTTTTTTCTTTAAGTTTAAATAACTGCGCCGCAAAAAAGGAAATCACTTCTTTTACTATATTATCATACTGCGGATTGGCTTGCATGTTTTGTGGAGTACCCTGCATGTGCATTATTATGTAAGGTACTTGTAATTTTACAATTGTTGTAAACATATTAGCATCCATTGCACCTCCTGAGATATCATTGACAATTGCACCTCCAGTTGTAATTGTTTCTTCAGCTACTTTACTCCTAAAAGTATCAATTGAAATAAGAATTTCAGGGAATTCTTTCGTTAACAACTCTATTACTGGTACAATTCGTTGTAATTCTTCTTGTTCAGAAATATGCTTTGCACTAGGCCTAGACGAATAAGCGCCGACATCAATAAAAGTAGCACCTTCGTTCAACATTTTTTCTACTTGGTGTATTATATCTTTCTCTGAATTATATTTTCCACCATCAAAAAACGAATCTGGAGTGATATTTAAAATCCCCATAACTTTTGGAGATGTTAGATCTATTAAATTTCCTTTACAATTAATCGTCATTTAGCTTACAACTTTATTAATTACATGTGTTTTTTCAGGAGCTGTATAATTTTTCATCTTCTCCATTAATCCGTCTATAGTATCATCAATTAACAATAAAGCTCTATTTTCTGGTTTCAAAAACCCCTCTTTAACCATAAAATCTAACTGTTTAATTGTAGCATCAAAAAAACCATTCACATTTAATACTCCAACAGGTTTTTGTTCAATATGTAACTGCTGTAACGTTAAAGCTTCAAAAAGCTCATCTAAAGTACCAAATCCTCCTGGCAATGTTATATAACCATCAATCATTTTGCTCATTATTACTTTACGTTCACTCATTGTTTTAGTAATAATAATTTTTGAAATATTAGAATGTACTACTTCTTCCTTCTTTAATAAATCAGGAATTACCCCAACAACCTTACCTCTTTTTTCAATAATTTCACTGGCTATAGCACCCATCATTCCTATTTTACCACCACCATAAACTAGGGTAATATTATTTTTTGCAAAATAACTACCTAAATTAACTGCAATATTTTTATAGACTTCATTGAAGCCCAGACTAGAACCACAAAAAACAACAATGTTATTTAATTTCATACTCTAAAAATAAATTATTAGGTAAAAATAAAGGAAAACCTAATGGTTTTATTATTTTTACCTTATTATTTCAGAAAACAAAAAATGCAAAATACCTCAAAACAGTACGACTTAGTTATTGATGAATGTAGAAGTTTATTTGTTAAAAAAATGTCTGACTATGGCAGTGCTTGGAGAATTTTAAGGTTACCTTCTCTTACAGATCAAATTTTTATTAAAGCTCAACGTATACGTCAATTACAGGAAAATACTGTTCGTAAAGTTGATGAAGGAGAGAAATCTGAATTTATAGGAATTATCAATTACTCTATCATGGCTTTGATACAGTTAGAACTGGGTATTGTAGATCAACCAGATCTATCAACTGAAAAAGCTGGTGAATTATACGATAAACATTTAAGCATTACTAAAGAGTTAATGGAAAACAAAAATCATGATTATGGTGAAGCTTGGAGAGACATGCGTATTTCATCATTAACAGATTTAATTTTGCAAAAATTACTTCGAGTAAAGCAGATTGAAGATAATAAAGGAAAAACATTAGTTTCTGAAGGAATTGACGCAAATTATCAAGATATGATAAATTATGCTATTTTTGCTTTAATTCATCACTCAGAATTAGACAGTTAACAATATTAAAAAACACCCTTAATTATGATATTAAAATTACTAACTCATATTTCAAGAATACTAGTAGGTCTTTTATTTATTTATTCTGGATTTGTAAAATTAGTTGACCCAATAGGGTCTCAATATAAATTTGAAGAATATTTTAGTGAAGGAGTTTTAAATTTAGAATTTTTAATTCCAGTTGCACTGCCTTTTGCCATTCTTTTAATAGTTTCTGAATTAGTTTTAGGTGTTATGCTGTTAGTTGGTTTTAAACCTAAGTTTACTGTTTGGAGCTTATTTGGTTTAAATTTAATCTTCTTATTTTTAACTTGGTATTCATATACATACAACAAAGTAACTGACTGTGGTTGTTTTGGTGACGCTATAAAGCTAACTCCTAAAGAAACCTTTTACAAGAATGTTATTTTTATGGTGTTTATTGTAATTTTAATTTTAGGTATAAAATTCATTAAACCCTTAATATCAAATAAAATAGCTTCATTATCTACTTATATTTCTGTTTTCATTTCTTTAATTATTGCTTATTATGTTTTAAACCATTTACCAATTGTTGATTTTAGAGCATATGCTATAGGAACAAATATTGAACAAGGTATGCAATATCAAGAAGGAAGTGATGATGCTCCTCCTATTCATGATTTTGAAATTAGTACAGTAGATGGTGATAAATTAGAAGAAATGCTATCTAAAGACAAAGCAATGCTAATTCTTATGACCACTATAGAAAAAGTTAACAAAGAAGGTATGCTTGAAATTTCAAAAGTTGCTGCCAAAGCTAAGAGCAGTGGTTATGAAATTTATATTCTAACATCAGATATGATGATGGCAGACGTTATTTATGAAGAAAACTATGAAGCTTTAAATGCTTTCAAAAAAGAGTACAATTTACCATACACTTTTGGTAGCTGTGACGAGAAAGCTATAAAAACTGTAATTAGAGCTAACCCAGGAATAGTAACTGTTAAAAAAGGTATTATTGATGGTAAATGGAATTGGACAGATGCTGATGATGTAGAATTATAACATTAAAATAAAACAACTTTTATAGATACTTAAAACCTCACAAATTTTGTGAGGTTTTATTATATTCGCATATAATGAAACAACTGCTATTAATTTTTATAGGTGGAGGAACTGGAAGCGTATTAAGATACTTAGTAGGTAAGCTTTTAAACAATTCTCAAACTGGTATTCCTTATGGTACTTTTGTTGCTAATATTTTAGGTAGTTTATTAATTGGTATCATTTTAGGGTTTGCTGCAAAAAACGAAACCTTAACTCAAAACCATACGCTTTTACTAGCTACAGGTTTTTGTGGTGGGTTTACTACATTTTCAACCTTTGCATACGAAAATCATGTATTTTTAAAAGCTGGAGATTTTACAACCTTTGCCATATACACAATAGCTAGTTTTATTGTTGGATTCTTGGCCGTTTTTGGCGGAATCTTTTTAACTAAATTTTTATAATAATGACCAATTTAACAGAGTATAAAGAAGAAGAGAACTATGCAATTATTACCTTAAATAATGGTAAAGTAAATGCTATTTCTCATGAAGTTATTGATAATTTAAACCTATGTTTAGACAAAGCTGAAAGCAATAAAAAAGTTGTTATATTAACAGGAAAATCTGGAGTTTTCTCAGGAGGGTACGATTTAAAATCCATGACATCGTCTCCAGAATCAGCATTAAACCTTGTTACTAAAGGATCAAAATTATCACTTAGAATGCTTTCTTTCCCTTTGCCAATTATAATAGCTTGTAACGGTCATGCTATAGCAAAAGGAGCTTTTTTATTATTATCCGCTGATTATCGTTTAGGTACCGATGGTGATTTTAAAATAGGTTTAAATGAAGTAATGATTGGAATGACTATGCATAATGCAGGAATCGAAATTGCAAAAGCTCGCTTAACTCCAGTATCTCTTAATCGTAGTGTAAATAACTCAGAAATCTACACTCCTAAAGATGCTATTTCCGCTGGTTTTTTAGACAAAATTGTTCCACAAGAACATTTACTACCAACTGCAATTAAAATTGCTGAAATGTTCACACAATTAAATCCTAAAGCACATGCCGCTACGAAACTAAAAGTAAGACAAACTTCTTTAGAAAAGATAGAAAAAGCTATACAGCAAGACATAAAAGAAGGTTTAACTCCTCCTTCTAAATAATTATATTAAAAATTCAAAACTAAAAGTAAAGAAGTTTTAAACTTCTTTACTTTTGGTAAGCTTTTACTCCCGCTTTTATTTCAATATCTAAATAATTATCTCTTGGAGTTATTGGGCAAGAATATCTATCACTATAAGCGCAGTATGGATTATAAGCTTTATTAAAATCTATTTCAATAGTACCGTCTTTTTGCTCATCGGTAGTTAATACATCAATAAACCTTCCTCCTCCATACGAAGTTGTTCCATTTGTTTTATCTAAGAAAGGTAAGAATAAATGGTTTTTATATTTTTCTGTTGAAAATTTATTTTTATAAATAGCTAATTTTAATTCTTTATTTTCTATTGTAAAAGTAATTACTCCATACTTTTCATATACAGCCACCCTATCTGTTGTTGTTGGAAAATTAAAAGTAGGCGAATCTGGAGTCTTTTCTATCTTTGCTTTTACCTTATAAGTTTCATTTACTGGGTAAAAATCTAACCCTTTAAAACTTTTCAATCCTTTTTTTGTTAACGGAGAAGTTGTAGCATCTTTAAATTTAGAATTTAATGACTTTTGAAAATCAGTTTTACCAAGTTGTTTTCTTTTTCCTTGAGAATTACATGATACCATTGTTATCATAGTAATAAATACAAAAAAATGTTTCATCAATTTATGTTTAATAAGTTCAATTATTGGTGAAGATACTAGAGTTAAATTATGTTACAATAACTTTTTTTAAAATTAACAAATTCCACTTTATCAATATATAAACATCTATTTTAAATAGAGTAATTGTTTAAAAATCACCAAGGACAATCTCTTTGCTTTTCAACAAGAAACATACATTATAAACATTTAAATACCAAATACATAACACAAACTAAGATTTCTTTTTTTTAAAAAAAACTTGTTTATACTTAAAAATAAATTCTACATACTATTTTTTTCTTTGTGCTATTTACTTATATAGCCTAACTTCATTACATTTTTCACATAAAAAAACAATATTAAACATCAAATCTTATTAATCTTATAAAAAAAACATTTAATTCTTTTTTGAAAAATTAACAAGTTTTATTATATTTGGTTAAATACCTACTAATTTATAGCATTATAAGTGGTAAAAAAACGAGTTTATCTTCCTAAATAAGAAAAACTTATAAAAAAATAATATATTTTGATTGTTTTTTAACATATAAAACCGTAAATAACGCTATATTTGACCCCCAGTTTTTTATTACAATATTGTTATAAAAAAATTAATGAGATGTCTTAAATAGACTATAAGAGTTATATCTTTTTCAATTTTAAATCAACACCAAACCTAAATTGTAAAGATTATTTTAATTTAAAACGAAAGAAGCACTTAATATGAATTCAGAGTTAATTAGTAAAGGAGAAGAGTTTGAAACCAGAAAATTCAAATTTGTTACTACTAGTGATAGAATATTAGCTTCAAGAGAAGCTAAAGCGTTAATTTTAGAAATTAATGAAGTTTATAAAGAAACTAAAGATAGTAACTTAATGGACTTAATGAAACGTTTAACAGTTGTTAAACAACGTATAGACAAACGTTTAAAAGGAAAACCATTAACGGCCTAATACTTTTTCCTAAAAAAGCACGTTATAAAATTAAGGGTGCTATAATTAATTATCTAAACCCTTAAATATGATATTTATTCTTGATAAAAATTCTAGGTCTTTTCCTAGAATTTTTTTTTAGTTTTGTATACTAACCAAATTAAACTCGGGATGTAGCTTAGTCCGGTTAAAGTGCTGGTCTGGGGGACCAGAGATCGGAGGTTCGAATCCTCTCATCCCGACTTTTAACTCCTCTCTTAAATTCTAAAAATCAATAATTTAAGATATATTACTTGAAGGAGGAAGAATAAGTTTGTTTAAAAACCTTTCTTTAAATCCAATAATATTGGGGTTCGTTTGATCAAGGTCAAATTCTTCATTCACTTGCTCTCCACTTGCATATTGCCTCAAAAAAACTGGTATTGATGAGTTTTGTATTAATTTAGGCACTGCAAAATTCTCATTCCATGAAGGCCATTTTTCAGGAGAACTGTGATACCTAGCAATCCATAAACCATAGCATGTTATTTCACCTTTAATTAATATTGAAAATGTAGTATTATCATGATAATTTGCATAAACACATGGAAGAATAGTTACAGAATTTTCACTTTTTTCCTTACTATAGGAAATTAAAGTCTCTGACCAACCTCTATAGTACTCTTCAGATATGGAGCCATTACTTCCACTTACATTTCCTTCAACATCTAAAAAAAAGAAAAACTCACTCCCTTGTGACTTCCAATAATTGACAGTAAAGGTAGAAAAAAGATCATTTACTCCTTGCTTAGCATCTGTAACCCCCTGCGAATAAGAACCTCCTACATGGTTTGTATGCCTTGCAATAGGTAGTAGTTTTATATTATTTTCATGTAAGGTATTATTTTCTAAATTATGCGAATACTCCACAGGGTAACCAGTAGTAAAATACCTTCCCCATGCAATTGGCATTTCATTATAATAAGAATATACTTTATCTATTAAATCATTTGCGGGTTGAGAACTGTCTACAATTTTAAATGGCTCTTTATTAGAGTTTGATTTTATCATTTTTTTATTCATTTCTCTTTTTAATAAAGAGTGATTTTTAAATTAATTAGTTGGTAAATAAAATAAAAACGATGCATAACCACACACAACTCTTTAAATTCACAATAAATCAACTATTATTATATAAAAAATACATGAACGTTTTTCAATCAAGTATGAGCGTAGAGAAATCAGCATACACCTATAAAGATTTCTTTTTTAATACTTAAATTTACTACTTTGTATACTTAAGCTATATAAAATAAATTGCTAACGCAAACCTACTTACGAAAATCCTTACGGACTTTCTATCTGTAATTTATTTATTAAATTTAGTGCTTGAAGCTCGGCTAACAATTCTCGAATTGCCTACTTCCTCACTAATGTTATACAAAACTATTGGCAAAACTATAGACTACACGACAACATCATTAAAATTATTTCATTGGTTGTGTATCCTTCATATTTACTTTACACTACCTCTTTTAAGAAGAGCCTATCTTCTTTAATAGATTCAATAAAAGCTTTCAAAGGTCTCCTTATGAAGTTTTCGGGAGATTTCATTTTTCTTTTTCTAAGTTCTTCATTAATAATATCTCTTGCATGATATCCTACAGAGCCAATAAAATAAAGGGGGACTTCATTTAATTCATTCTTATAATTAACTAATTGTTTATCTATAAAGTTCCCTATACAAGAACTTATCATTTCTTTTGCGTAAGGATGCTCAATATTCTCAAATAAAAAACGTGCAAATTGCGCTAAATATTTATTAGGCATTTTTGATCCATAGAGTTTTGATAAAACCATATCATCATCTAGCTTAAACTCTTTTTCCAAAGAAAACTTAAGGTCTTCTGGTAAACTTCTATAATAATAACTTTTTAAGAGTTCTTTTCCTAAATGATTACCACTTCCTTCATCCATTAAGATGTAGCCCATTGCTTTTACTTTTTGTTCAATTACTTTTCCATTAAAAAAACAACAATTAGACCCTGTACCCAATATGCAAACCACCGAAGGTTTACTTGAAGCAGCAAAAACAGCTAACATTAAATCTTCTTTAATAGCAATTTTTGATAGGTTGGTAAATTTTTTCTCAAAAATGTTCTTTATTTTATCACTCCCTTTTTTATTATTACACCCTGCTCCAAAAAAGTAAATAGTTGTTACTAACTTTTTATAAAACGATAATTCGCTACAGTTTTCAAGAATATTTTCTATATCTTTTTTCTTTAAAACAGAAGGATTCACCCCTTTTGTTCTAATTCTTCTTACTATATTATAATCTAGGCTTTCTAACAAAATCCAATCGCATTTTGTTGACCCACTATCTGCAATTAATATCATTTTATCTAAGAAACTTCTAACTGTAAATTATAATTTTTGATTTTACTAATCATATTACTTACTAAATCTTTACCTAATTTAAGTCCGTTATTAGACTGCTTTAACTGCGTATTTGTATACACAACATTATCAACCATTTTATTAATAACTATTATTGGTAAATGTCTTTCAGAAAGTTTGATCAGATATTTATTATCTTCAGCATGGCGTTCAGGAAATAATGAAGGTGATATAATTAAACCATCAATAATATTTTCAGATAATAATTTTGTGTACGTAATTTCTTTTTCTGGGCTATTACACGTTTGATAAACCATAATTCTATGTTTTTTTTCACATGTTTCTTCAGTAATACCTACTAATAAGTTAGAAAAAAAATCATTTTTTAAATCAGGTAGTATAACTCCAATAATAAAGTTCGTTTTTCTTTTTAAATTCTTAGCAAAAAAATTAGGCCTGTAGTTTAATGACTTTGCTATTTTAGAAATCCTTTCTTTAGTTATACTACTAATTTCATGGCTATCATTTAATGCCTTAGAAACTGTTGACACTGATACTCCCGATTTTAATGCTATTTCTTTTAATGTTACGTTATAATTCATATAATTAAGCTATTAATTTGGGGTTATATTAATTTTATAGATACCTTACCTATAAACCTATTGAAAATATTTATTTGGCATAACTTTACGTCATAGATCCTTACTATCTATTCATTCAAGAACTTTTCTATTACAGGTAAAACAACTAATTCAGTATCTACTAGTGGTTCTTTTAGAACTTTTACACATTCATTTACCTCCTTTTTTACCTTTTTTGTAATCTTCTTACCATTAAGAACCTCAACGCAAACAAGTGATAACTCCTTAAGTTTCTTATAATGATTTTTTATTAAACCTGTGTTAGGGTTTGACTGTAATTTCAAAAAGTCGTTATACCCTTTAATCCATTTATTAAAATAATTTATCAACTCTTTCTTTTTACTTACGCTAGGTCTTTTTAAATAAGAGTTCATTGTTTTTTTAAAGTTATACCCATCAATTGCATCTGCAAAACAAGCATCAGCAAAAAGCGTAAATGGTGAAAATGATTTATACTCTGTTCCTCCTTTATTTCTTGTATAGATCTCTACAGGTTCATAAACACCTGTTAAAACTTTTAAAGAACTTATATCATTACTCTTAGTTATGTTTCTTAAAATGACATCTCTGTTTTTAAAATGACTAATTCCTAACTCTTCTAACTGAAGACTAATTGGACGCAGTCTTTTTCTCATGTTTTCAAGATTTTTCACTTCTTTAACCGACCAAAATCTTTCTGCAATTGCTGCCGTTCTTGGCCATATTCTAGAATCTATAGTTAACGAAGTAACAAGTTCACTCCACATAGTTACTTCACCTCCTAAAACTCTTTTTTCTTCTTCTTTAGTAAGCTTTCCATTTCCTGCAGGATCAAATAAATAATGATGCTCAACCGATTGCATTCTATCAATATAGTAATCATTAGATAGCACTGCTTGGTATCCATTTTTTACAGCCTCAGTTAATGTTCCATTTTTAAAGCCTTCATTTACACCTCTCCACGAATGAATAATAGCAGTTTTAGGCATGTCTTTAGTCATTATTTCATCCCACCCCATTAATTTCTTGTTGTATTTTTTTAATATCTCTTGTAATTTGATATTAAAAAATGTTTGTAAATCATGATTACTATTTAAACCTTCTTTCTTCTTAAATTTTTGTACCTCATGATTTTCATCCCAATGCTTACCTTCATTTTCATCACCTCCTATATGGAAGTAATTATCAGGAAACAATGGCGTTATTTCAGCAAACAATTTGTCTAAAAAAACATATACTTCTGGATTAATGGGGTTTAATGTGGGATGAAAAACTCCAGAAAATCTTTCAATTTTATAATCATATCCTTTTTTACTTCCTAGTTCAGGATATGCTGTTAATATTGCTGTAGCATGTCCAGGAACATCAATTTCAGGAACCACTCTTATACCTAATTTATTAGCATAAGAAACAATATCTTTAATATTTTCATGCGTATAATACTGACCATCAGAACCTAGCTCGTGTAATTTAGGAAACACTTTTGACTCTACCCTAAACCCTTGATCATCTGATAAATGCCAATGAAAAACATTCATTTTCATAGACGCCATAGCATCTAAATTTCTTTTTAAAACACTTAATGGTTGATAATGCCTTGCAACGTCAATCATTAACCCTCTCCATATAAAACGTGGAGAATCTTTAATGGTAACTCCTCCTACATAAAAAGAGTTTTCATTATATCTTATTAATTGTAATACTGTTTCTAATCCTCTTATAGCTCCTACATCAGTTTTAGCTAAAATCTCAACCTGTTTCCCTGTTACTAAAACCTCATATGATTCATCAACATTTAACTGAATATCAGCAACTTTATTAAAGGTAATTTTAATAGTTGCATTTTTTTTATTCAAAAAAGGAAAGCCTTCTTTTACAAAAACACCAGTTCTATTAGTCAGCCTTCTTATAAATTTTATAGCCGCCCCGTGAACTCTTCCTTCTTTATTATTAATAGAAACAGTAAAGTCTTCATTAATATATACCTTATTATTATTTTCTTTTATTTCCTTTGGCCAAGGCATTAAATTATACGTTTCTGATAATTTATTTTGACCATTAACCATTATAACACTAAATAATAAAATTGTTAATAGGTTATTTATTATTCTTTTTATCATATAATATTTTTAAAGTTTTTTATAAACTTCTATAATTTTGTTATCCACTCCTAGCTCTTCAATCTTCTCTACCCCTGTTATTATAAGAGTATCATTATTTATTTTAGCATTGAATTCAAAAACTTTCCCTTCCCATTCTCTATAATTCAAATAATCAAGATATTCTTTATAGACACCTTTTTTATAGACATATCTTCCTCCTCCTGCTACATATACAGCTGAAGAATCTTTACCTTTATTTAAATCGTGTCTTAAAAAAGAAAAGTGAGTTTTATTAATAATTTTAATCATCTCCTGATTGGGCGATACTGTAGAAAAGGTAGAATCTTTTGTTATAGTTTTTGCTGAAACTAGTTGCCAAGTTCCTTCTATTTTAGACTCTTCTTCAATGCCACACCCCAGTAATAGTAATAAAAAGATTAATACACTATATTTCATATTAAAAGAAATAGCGTTTAAACGCCTCAATAGCTGCATAATCTGCCATACCCAAGTTACGATACTTTTCAGCAGTTAACTTGTTTCTATCTTCTGCCCTAACCCAAAACTCTCTCGCATCGTTTCCTTGAAACATTACTTTATCTTTTTGAGACTGGTGATAGAATATTGCATGTCTTTTTTTCACTACCTGATCAGGACTCATTGGAATAGCCATTTCTATTTCATGAGGTTGCCATTCAAACCAAGCTCCTCTATACAACCAAACCCAACAGTCATTCATGTATTTTTGATTTTTAAGAACCTCTAATGCTTCAAAAAGTGAATTTAAACATACTTTATGAGTTCCATGAGGATCTGCCAAATCTCCAGCTGCATAAATTTGATGTGGCTTAATCTCTTCAATCAAAGCGCACATGATATCAATATCTTCTTTTGATAAATTGTTTTTCTTAACCTTTCCTGTTTCATAAAACGGAAGATTCAAAAAATGAATATTATCATCAGGAACACCTAAATATCTAGTTGCAGCCAATGATTCTGCTCTTCTAATCCCTCCTTTTAACTTCCTAACCTCAAGTGTATCTATTTCGTTTGCCTCTTTATTTAAAATAGAAGAAATAATATTTTCGGTATTATTAGAATTTGGATCAAACAATTTAAACACCTCAGCAAATTTTAACGCATCATCATCTGAAACTGCAATATTCCCTGATGTTTGATACGCTATATGAACTTCATGTCCTTGTTCAACTAACCTATCAAAAGTTCCTCCCATTGATATTACATCATCATCAGGGTGAGGACTAAATATAATTACTCGCTTTTTCTCTGGTGTACTTCTTTCTGGACGTCTTGAATCATCTGCACCTGGCTTTCCTCCTGGCCATCCAGTGATTGTTCTTTGCAATGCATTAAATATTTTTATATTCAATTCATAAGAACTCCCTTCTTCTACCAACAAACTAGACATTCCATACTCGTTATAATCTTTATCTGTTAACTTAAGAATTGGTTTACCTACTTTATCACTTAGCCAGAAAATTGCTTTCTTTTTCAGCTCTTCTGTCCAAACACATGATGAAACTAACCAAGGTGATTTTATTCTTGTTAATTCAGAAGAAGCCTCTTTATCTAATACAAAAGTTGCATTAGTATGCTCTTGAAGATATGTTGCTGGAACTTGTGAAGTTATTTTCCCTTCAATCGTTTGTTGAATTACTTCAGCTTTATTAACACCCCAAGCAAGTAATATAACCCTTTTTGCTTTTTTTATGGTGTTAATTCCCATTGTTATGGCTCTTTTAGGAACATTCTCTATTCCTAAAAAATCTGACGCAGCATCTTCTCTTGTTATATGATCTAAAGTTATACTTCTTGTACTAGAATTATAATGAGACCCTGGTTCATTAAAACCAATATGACCAGTCCTCCCAATTCCAAGTAATTGAAAATCTAATCCTCCAGCTTCTTTTATTTTTAATTCATAATCTACGCAATATTGATACACCTCTTCTGGTTGAATTGTTCCATCAGGTATATGAACACTTTCTGGAACTATATCAATATGATTAAATAAATGCTCATGCATAAAATGATGATAACTTTGAATATCATCTGGTTGCATTGGCCAATATTCATCTAAATTAAAAGTAATTACATTAGAAAAACTTAACCCTTCTTCTTTATGCATTCTTACTAACTCTTCATACACTTTAATCGGTGATGAACCCGTAGCTAAACCTAAAACACACTTTTGGTTTACACTAGCTTTTTGCTTTATAAGCTGAGCTATTTCTGAAGCAACTAATTTTGATGCTTCTAATGAGTTTTCAAATATTACGTTATGACTCTTTTCAAAACGTGTTTCTTCAAACTGTCCTGCTAGATGATATTTCATTTCTTTATTATTTGACATAACCATGCTTACCTTAATCTTAAAATAAATTACTTTGTAAATGTAGAATACCAGTTCTCTCTTTGCGATTTTTTTCGACAAATAGCCATAAAACTGCTACTAAAAACAATCGAGAATGCATACTTACATCCCCGATTATTTATAACAAAGTTTACTGGTTAAAAATTACTGCTTCCGGTATCCCACCAAAGTCTGGTTCCTCCATTATCTAAACCTTTTAAGAAGCTAACTGCCTTTTGAACATTTGCTGAATTGGTGTTCTTCTCACTATCCACAAAATTGATACGGCGTATTTGAATATTGGTATCTATTTCTCCTCCACTGTTATTAACTACAACAGGAAAAACTTTAGGATATCCTGTTCTTCTAAATTCACTCCATGCTTCTTGACCATCAGGAAACATTGCAATCCATTTTTGAGTAATTATTTGCTCTAATTGCTCTTCATTTGTTCCTGCCTGATTGTAAGCTATTTTTACATCTGTTGAATATGCTACATTATTAGTTGCATTAATTGCATCAACAAAATCGTTTGGAGTACTCGTTGCATCTGCTAAATAAGTACTAGCCCCTGCAACACCATGCTGTGTAAAAGAAGCCTTTACACCTTCTTCATAATTTACTTTAGCATTTCCTGCTCCAGCCCAGCCTCTTAACGCTGCTTCAGCTTTCAAAAAATGAATTTCAGCAGTTGTCATCCATACTTTTTGAGTAGCTGTCATCACAACTTCTCCTAATAAAGAATGGCTACCATATTGAGATTTCGCATTAATATCAATTCCTTGACGAATTCCTTTATAATTTCCTAATGCTGCATTTGCTGGTGCATTAAAATATTTAGAAATTCTTCCATCATTGAATCCTTTTAAAATCACTTCCATTTCTGCACTCATACAAATATCTCCCCAAGTTCCACTAATAGTTGCTAATGGATGTGAAAAACCACCCATGTTTACTGTCATTGTGTTTGCTATAAATCCTGCATCACTAGCTAATGCTTTTTCTCCTTCAGTTTTAGCCATAGCCTGATTTACTTTAGATACTCTAATAGCTAATCGTAATCGTATAGAATTAGCAAATGCTCTCCATGAAGCAACATCTCCTGCTAAGTTTGACTCGTCAAACGGAACAAATTGCATGTCACCTTCATATTTTTTTAATCCTGTAATAGCATCATCTAAATCTTTAAAAAACGCTTTATAGGCATCTTCTTGAGAATCGTATTCACCTGTAGTACCGTAATCATTAAATTTTGAATAACGAATAGGTCCAAAAACATCTGATACTCTATGCATTGCCATTACTTTTATAACATTGGCTAAGAAAACAAATTTCTCTCCTCCTTGTGAATTTGATAATTCTACTTGCTCTTTTATCTCTCTTGCATATGGCATTACTCCATTTCCGTTATTTGCATCATATGCATCGTTCCATATAAAACCATTCCACCCATTAACTAAAGCGTATGTTTGATTATTTATATTTCCTGCAAATGGTGTTGGAGCTGTCATATATCCTGAAAAAACATCAGCATTTAAGTTCTGTTGTAACTGGTAGTTCCATGCAGGCTCTACACGAATTATATTAGAAAACATTGGTGAAAACCTAGATCCAATATGGTTATTTTGCTGTGTTAAGCTTTCTTGTGAGATACCATGTGGATCGGTATTTATCTTAGCAAAATCTTCTGTACACGCATTAACAATTACTAAAATTATTAATAGTTGTATATATTTAAAAGTTCGTTTCATTTCTTAAAAGTTTATATTAACATTAAACCCTATACTTCTTGTTGATGGTTGATTGAATATATCAACACCTTGTAAACCTAAACCTGTACTTGCAGATATGTTTGGATCAAATGGAGCTTCTTTATAGAAAAAGAATAAATTATTTGCTATTAAAGACAATCTTACGCTTTTAAAGAAGTCTCCTTTTACAGGTAACTTATACCCTATAGATAATTCTCTTAAACTAACATTAGTTGCATCGTATACATATTCACCTAACATTCCATCTCTACCTCCAATAGCATTATAGTAATCTTGAGCCGTTATTTGAGATGCAACACCTGCTTCATTTACTACATTAATCATTCCGCCATTAGTATTTCTAGCATCTGCTGTTGCTTGAGAAACACCATATTTATCGTTTACAGCCTCTGTAACACTTACTACATCTCCTCCGAATTTACCATCAATTAAAAAACTAAAAGTAAAATTCTTGTAATCAAAACTATTACTCCATCCTAAAGTAAAATCAGGTTGAGCATGTGCTACTGTTTTAAATTCCGTTGATTTTAAAGCTCCAGAAGTATTAATTACTGGCACACCATTTTGATTTCTCACTAATGATCTTGCTTTTATACTACCAAAATCTTCTCCTTCTATTAATGAAAACTCATAACCATTTACACCTCTAGCAGTAACAATAGCCTCTCCATCTTGTAATGAAGGATGAACTGAAACGACTTTGTTTTTATTTTGTGCAAAATTTAATACTGTATTCCAAGTAAAGTTTTCATTTCTTATTGGCTTTCCATTTAAAACTAACTCTATACCTTTATTAGAAATCTCTCCAGCATTTACAATGTTTTGAGAGTATCCATTTGGATTAGGCTCAGCTTGAATAAAAAATATTTGATTCAATGTTTTTGTACTATAGTACGTTAACTCAAAACCTAAACGGTTGTTTAAAAATCTCCACTCAGTTCCAATTTCAAATGCCTTTTGTCTTTCTGGCTCTAATGTTTCTCCTTCAATTGGAGCAAAAGGCGCCGTACTAATACCTGTATTCGTTTGATTTATTTTATTTAATGGTAATGTAGCATATACAGGTATATCTTTACCCACCTCAGCATAAGAAACTCTAAGCTTTCCAAAATTAATTGACTCAGGCATTTCAAACATTTCTGAAAGAACCCCCGTTAAACCAATAGATGGATAGAAAAATGAAGTTGAATTTGTATTTACTAAGGTAGATGACCAATCTGTTCTTCCTGTTACATCTAAGAATAACATTTTTTTATACCCAAAATTTGCTGATCCAAATACAGATTGCACTTCTCTATTTCCAACTGATTGTCTTATATTATTAGTTGTTTCAAAATTAGCAATAGTAAAAACATTTGGAAAGTTTAATCCTTTACCATCTCTACCAGAATCTAATAAAATTTGATCTCCAATAGAATATTTTGTTAAACTAGTTCCTAATAAACCTGTAAAAGTTAAATCTTCTGAAAAGTCTTTAGAATAATTAGCTATTAAATCAATGTATTGTTGTGTGTTTTCAGTTTTCTCTAAAACATACCTTCCATTATCTCCAGAATTTACAGGATCTGTTCCTGCATATTGCTTTTTATCAAATGTAAAAAATGACTTATCATAACTTACTCTCGACTGTAATGAGAAGTTATCTGTTACTTGATATTTAGCAGATACATTTGCTAATACTCTTTGTACAATATCTTGACTCGGGTTTCTGTTTATTAACCAATATGGATTTTGCTGAATGTTTTCATCAAAAGAAGAAGCATACTGATCCATCATATTAGTTGTTTGATTAAAATATTCAAATTTATTTTTATAAATATCTCTATCAATTCCTACTGGATGTAAGTACACACCTGTTAACGCATTCGAGTACAAACCATTTGTAGGTCTATTCCATATTCTTTGATCAGATAAATTAACACTTGCAGAAATATTTATTTTATCTTTTAAAAATTTAGCCGTTTCTCGTAATGTTACATTATTTCTAACTAGTCTATTTCCTGGAACAACACCTTCAGCTAATGTATTAGCATATGAAAAATAGGTTTGTACTTTAGCATTTCCTGATGTTAAAGCTACAGAGTTTATTGCTGTATAACCTGTATTAAAAAAACTTTTAGCATCGTTACTTAATCCTTGAGCTTTTGCACCCCATGATTTAGGGTCAGTTACTCTACCATTTTCAGCTATTGGACTTCCCACTGAAGCTGATTGATATTCAGATTGCAATTTTGGTAAAGACATTACATTGTCAACTGTAAAACTAGATGAAACATTTACAGACAATCTACCTTCTTTTCCTTTTTTTGTTGTTACAAGAATTACACCATTTGCACCTTGACTTCCATATAAAGCAGAAGCTGACGCTCCTTTTAATACTGTTATAGATTCAACATCATCAGGATTAATTAAAGACATAGCGTCTCCTCCATCTCTGTTCCCTGTTTGACTACCAAAAATATCAGTTCCTGGTTCTGAACCATTAGATCCATTTCCACTATTTAACATTGGTACTCCATCAATAACATATAAAGGATCATTATTAGTAGTAGAAGAGTTACCTCTTAATACAACTTTTGCAGTTCCTCCTACACCAGACGAACTTCTTGTGATAGTTACCCCTGCTGATTTACCTGATAAACTGTTAATAGGATTTGTTTGTTTTACCTTTGTTAATTCATCTCCATTTACTTCCTGAGCTGAATAAGTAAGTGCCTTTTTTTCTTTTTTAATTCCTAAGGCAGTTACAACTACTTCATTTAAAACATTATCATCTTCTAATGCTATATTAATAGTTACTGACTGATTGGTTACAGCTTTTGATTGTGCTTTCATACCTAAATAAGTAAAAAGCAAAACATCTCCTACTGAGGCTTTAATTTGATATTTCCCATCAAAGTCGGTTTCAACCCCTTTAGTAGTTCCTTTAATAATTACTCCTACCCCCGGAAGAGGTCCCCCCTCTGACTTCGAAGTCACTACCCCTTTTATTGTTTTTTCTTGACCTAAAGCCAGTTGTGTTACTAAAAAAGAAAAACAAAATAGTAGTAAAATTTTATTTTTTTTCATGAATAAGTTAATTAATTGTTTGCTTAAAG
This sequence comes from Tenacibaculum halocynthiae, assembly GCF_964512825.1. NCBI lineage: Bacteria > Pseudomonadati > Bacteroidota > Flavobacteriia > Flavobacteriales > Flavobacteriaceae > Tenacibaculum > Tenacibaculum halocynthiae. The sequence continues at coordinate 76,585 of NZ_CAZELG010000031.1, forward strand.
TTATGCACTTCTGAAAATGTTAAAAAAATATTATATACAAACAACATCAAATAGGCAATGAATGACTCTATTTTATAGATTATCATAAATCAGTCTATTTTAGATGTTAAGTCTTGTTTGGTACACCCAAAAAAATGGTATAAATTACACACTCAATTTACTTTAATTTTGAATTTTAGAAAAAATAAATACTCAAATAGAACCATAAAAAGAAAGTACCATATCCTTTTTTGGGCTGGCTATTTTCTTTTTAACGTTATTAGATGGGGAAGCTATTTTGATGATTATTGGTACTCATTAAAATCTAACTTAATAGAATTCCCTCTACATATATTTATTGTTTATGCTAATTTGTATTTTTTTATTCCAAAATACCTAATACAAAAAAAGTATAAAAGATATATTACATCATTATTTATATCACTAAGTTTTTTATACACTGCTAGAACAGCTCTTAATTATTTCCTAGTCACTAAAAACATATGGCCAGAATCTGAAGGATACCAAGAGGCCTTTACCTTTAATCATATTATAGCTGTTACACTGGGAGAACTATATGTTTTAGCTTTAGCTACAGCTATAAAACTAACAGTAGACTGGGTAAACCAACGCAATAGAATAGAAAATTTAAAAAAAGAGCATTTAAAAAGTGAATTAAACTTTTTAAAAACCCAAATACAGCCACATTTTTTCTTTAACACATTAAACAACCTATATGCTTTAACTTTGGAAAAATCAGATTTAGCATCAACAGTCGTATTAAAACTATCTGATATAATGCAATACGTTATTTATGATGTAAAAGAACCCAAGGTAAAGCTTTTAAAAGAAATTGAATACATCCAAAACTATTTAGATTTAGAATTACTTCGTTGCAATAAAAATTCAACAGTAGATTTAAACATAAAAGGAAATATAGCCAACGCAAAAGTGCCTCCTTTAATTTTTTTATCATACATAGAAAACTGTTTTAAACATGGAAATAAAAATAATAATGATTTTTATATCTATATTAGTTTCGAAATCACTCAAGAAAACAATTTAATTTTTAGTCTTAAAAATAGTTTCGAGCCTTCTTTAAATCAAAAGAAAAAAAGAGGGATTGGAAATACAAATACGAAAAGAAGGCTTGATTTAATATTCAAAAAAAATTATAAACTTGATATTTCACAAGAAAATAATTTACATTCTGTTAATTTAGAAATTCCTCTAACCAAAAAACAATAAAGTGAAAATTAATTGTGTTATTATAGATGACGAACCTTTAGCTATTAATGTTATAAAAAACCACCTACAAGAATTTCAAAACATAAATATTGTAGATACATTTAATAACCCTTTAGAAGCAATAAACACTCTTGAGAAAGACCCTATAGATGTTTTGTTTTTAGATATTAATATGCCAAAAATGAACGGGTTAGAATTCTTAAAAAATATCCCTGTAAAACCACATGTAATCATTACAACTGCTTATCGAGAATTTGCTGCAGAAAGTTACGATCTAGATGTTCTTGATTACTTAGTAAAACCTATACCTTTTCCACGATTTTTAAAATCGATTAATAAACTTACTCAACAACTACATTTAAATCAAAATGTGAAAAATATTCATACAAATGAAGATTCTTATATTTTTTTAAAGGTAGACAAAAAACTAGTTAAGGTAAAATATGACAACCTCTTGTATATAGAAAGTTTAAAAGACTACATAAAAGTTTGTACTACTGATGGAAACTACATCGTACATAAATCATTAACAAGTATAACAGAAGAACTACCAAGCAATAACTTTTTACGTATTCATAGATCATATACAATTGCTATTGACAAAGTAAATTCTGTTGAAGGAAATTCAGTAGATATAAACAATAAAAGAATACCTATAGGTAGAAAATACATAAACAATACAAAACAAATTATTTTAAACAATAATTAATTAATGAAAATAAAGGCTTTTTGTCTTTGTTTTTATTTTGTTTATCAAAAAAACATAGTTGTTGGTAGAATTAATTTACCATAAACCTTTCAATTTCATTAGATTTCAACTTTTAAAAACTAATTAATGATTAACTTAAGCTCTCTTGATTACACTATAATCATATTATTTTTCACTATTGTATTAGCAATAGGTATATATGTATCTAAAAAATCTGGTAAAAATTCAGAAGAGTTTTTTTTATCTGGAAGAAACATGCCATGGTGGTTATTAGGATTATCAATGGTAGCAACAACATTTTCAACTGATACACCTAACTTAGTTACAGATATAGTTAGAAAAAACGGAGTCTCTGGAAATTGGGTTTGGTGGGCTTTTCTAATAACAGGTTTACTAACAGTATTTGTTTACGCTAAACTTTGGCGAAAATCAAATGTAAATACAGACATTGAGTTTTATGAACTGCGTTATGGAGGAAAACCTGCAAAATTTCTTAGAAAGCTACGTGCCGTATATCTTGGTGTTATATTCAATATAATGGCTATGGCTGCAGTAACACTTGCCGCTATAAAAATTGGTCAAATAATGCTTGGCTTAGAACCTTGGCAAACCATTGTATACGCAGGAGTAATTACAGTTATTTTCAGTGCTATAGGAGGATTCAAAGGTGTCGTTTATACAGATTTCTTATTGTTCTTTGTTGCAATGATTGGTGCAATTGGTGCTGCTTGGTATTTAGTTAGCTTACCAGAAATTGGAGGTTTAAAAAACTTAGTTACACATGAAAACGTTATAAACAAACTATCAATACTACCTGACTTTAGTAATACTGAAGCTGTTATTACCTTATTAGTAATACCTTTTGCTGTTCAATGGTGGAGTGCCTGGTACCCAGGTGCTGAACCTGGTGGTGGTGGTTATATTGCTCAACGAATGCTTGCCGCAAAAAACGAAAATCATGCTATAGGTGCTACATTCTTTTTTAATATTATGCATTACGCTTTACGCCCATGGCCATGGATCTTAGTTGCTTTAGCTTCTTTAGTTTTATACCCTGATTTAGCTAGTATAAAAGAGGCTTTTCCAAATGTAGCCGACAATAAGCTAGGGCATGATTTAGCATACTCTGCCATGTTAACAAAACTACCTAGTGGTTTATTAGGTATTGTTTTAGCTTCTCTGGTAGCAGCATATATGAGTACTATTTCAACTCATTTAAACTGGGGAGCGTCTTATATAGTAAATGATTTTTACAAACAACAAATTAATCCAAATGCTTCGGAAAAAAAGCTAGTTCTAGTAGGTCGAGTTTCAACAGTTGTTTTAATGTTATTTAGTGCTTTATTCGCATTATTATTAACAAATGCCCTACAGTTGTTCGAAGTTATTTTAATGTTTGGAGCTGGTACAGGGCTTATATTTATTTTACGTTGGTTTTGGTGGCGTATTAATGCCTGGAGTGAAATTGCTGCAATGTTTTCTTCTGGTATAATTTCAATACTATTAAATTTCACTTCATTTGGCGAGGTTCTTTTTAATTCAGAAACAGGGGTGTTTCCTAGCTGGTTTAAATTCCCGTTTATTGTACTTATAACAACTTTAGTATGGGTAATAACAACCTTTTTAACCTCTCCTGAAAAAGATAAAGTTTTATATAATTTTTATAAAAAAATACAACCTGGGGGAAAAGGTTGGAAACATATTACAAACAAAGCTCAAAACGAAAACATCAACCTTATTAATTCAAATGAAAAATGGAGCGTTCCTAACGGAATATTAGCCATGCTTTTAGGTACTGTATTTATTTACAGCTGTATGTTCGCTACTGGTTACTGGATTTATGGTAAATATACCTTAGCACTTATTATTACAACAATCGCTATTGTATTTGCCTATTTACTTATAAGAGTATGGAAAAAAATAAGCACAACTATTTTATAACAATATATTCTCTGTGAAACGATTACAATCAGTTGATACACTTAGAGGGCTAACTATAATTGCAATGATTCTAGTTAACAACCCAGGTACTTGGAGCTTTGTTTACCCTCCATTACTTCATGCTAAATGGCATGGATTAACTCCAACTGATTTAATCTTTCCCTTTTTTTTATTTATCGTAGGAATATCAATAGCACTAGCCTATAAAAATAAGAACGCTAACAAAGCTACTTATAAAAAAATAATTGTTAGAAGTTTAAAATTAGTTGGATTAGGTTTATTTATAAATATTTTTACTCCAAATTTTCCTTTTTTTGAGGAACTACAAACCATAAGAATACCTGGTGTACTGCAAAGAATAGGAATTGTTTTTTTTGTTTCTTCAATATTATTTCTAAACCTAACTATAAAAAGTATTATCTCAGTAATCATCTTTGTATTAATAGGGTATTTTTTATTTACAGGTTTTATACATTTACCCAATGGAGAACTCCCTTCTTTTGATAACAATTTAAACAATTGGTCAAATTATACTGATTATAAAATTCTAGGAAAACATATGTGGAGAAGTACTTTTGATCCAGAAGGCCTACTTAGCACCATTCCGTCAATTATAACTTGCTTGCTAGGTATCGTTGCTGGTAAAATACTTACTTACAAAAACAACTATAAAAAAGAACACCTATTACTTTTTTATGCTATAATTCTTTTTACTCTAGGCTACACTTGGAGTATTTGGTACCCTATAAATAAAACTATTTGGACAGGTAGCTTTGTTTTAGTTACGGCAGGCTGGGCTTCATTTGCCCTTTCTATTACTTATTATATTAATGATATAAAAAACATTACACTAAGTAAAAAGCTTATATATGTTAGTAAAAATGCCATAACTATTTATTTTTTATCAATGGTAATAGCCAAAACATTTTATTTAATTAAAGTAAATGATAATGAAAGTATACATTCTTGGTTATTTAACATTTTATTCAACCATCATATTCAAATTACTGAGTTAGCCTCTTTGCTATATGCTCTTAGCGTTGTTTCTTTTTATCTTTTACTAAGTTACATTCTTTTTAAAAAGAATATTTTTTTTAAAGTATAACAATCATGCTACCAACTAATCAATCAATTCAAGAGAATAAATATTTTTCGAAATTAATTTATTCGAAATCTTATTATAGTACGTCATTTTCAGATAATATTTCTTTTTCTTTATATGAGAAATTTAAAAACTGGATAGTTGGTGAGTTTGATTTGTTCTTTAAAGAAGAAAATCATAACAGTTTAAATATATATTTTCCTAACGGAATAATAACAATAGAAATAAAGAACAACACAAAAATAAGTATCATTGTTAAAAACAAGAATAGTAAAAAATGTAAAAACATGATGCAAAAAGTTCTTAAACTGTATCTTTTCTCCTTACCAAAAACCACTTAAAAAAAAGACTCTCAAACGATTAAAAAAACACATTTAAAAAAAGTAAAAAAAAGTTTTTGTAGTTTCGAAAATCATTATATATTTGCCACGCTTTAAAGCAAAAGCCGATGTAGCTCAGCTGGCTAGAGCAGCTGATTTGTAATCAGCAGGTCGTGGGTTCGAGTCCCTCCATCGGCTCAAAAAATAAAAAGTGCTAACAAATTTGTTAGCACTTTTTTTATGCACTATTTTTTCTAAATTTGCTAACTATAAAACTACTTAAGAATTTCTAATGAAAAACATTTTTGTTATTGGTATTGCTGGTGGAACTGGAAGTGGAAAAACAACCGTAGTAAATCAAATAATTAATGAACTTCCTGCAGATGAGGTTTGTGTAATTTCTCAAGACTCATATTACTGTAAAACTGATAATCTTACTTACGAAGAAAGAACAAAAATAAACTTTGACCATCCTAGAGCTATTGACTTTGACTTATTAGTTGAACACCTAAAACAACTAAAAAATAAGCAAATTATTGAACAACCAATATATTCATTTGTTGCACACAATAGAACGAAAGACTCTATCAAAACACACCCTAGGAAGGTTATAATAGTAGAAGGTATATTAATTTTCAACAGTAAAGAATTACGTGATTTATGCGATATAAAAGTTTTTGTACATGCAGATGCAGACGAGAGACTTATAAGAAGAGTTCGCAGAGATATTAAAGAACGTGGTAGAGACATTGATGAAGTTTTAAGTAGATACCAACACACACTAAAACCAATGCATCAGCAATTTATTGAACCAACTAAAAATTTTGCTGACATTATTATACCTGGTGGTGGCCACAATAAAGTAGCTATAGATATTGTTAGAACTGTAATAAACGATCGCCTATAACTATGAATTTAAAATCACTAAAAAATAAATCTCCATTTAAAATTATAACGAATATTTATATTCTTATTTTGACTGTCTTTATAATATGGATGCTTTTTTTAGATGAAAATTCGTACCTTACCCATAGAGAGTTTAATGAAGAGATTAAAGAGCTCGAAACATGGATTGACTATCACAAACAAAAAATTGCAATAGACAAAGAGACAATAGAAAAACTGAAAGATTCTTTAGAACTTGAGCGCTATGCACGTGAAAAATATCTTATGAAAAAAGAAAACGAAGATTTATATATTATTGAATTTGATACTATAAAAAAATAATGGATAATTATTTATTTAACGAATTTCAAGAGGTAACGTCTCAAGCTTGGAAAACTAAGATACAGGTAGACTTAAAAGGCGCTGACTATAACGATACTTTATTATGGAAAACTAATGAAGGAATCACCGTAAAACCCTTTTACACTAAAGAAGATAGAACTCAACAAAACATACATCTTCCCAAAAAAGAGTTCAATATTTGCCAATCAATCACTGTAGAAGACGAAAAAAAAGCAAACTCTTTAGCTAATGATTACTTAAAAAGAGGAGCCAACAGTATTGAATTCATAGTAAATAATCATTTAGATTACAAAACTCTTCTAATTAATATAGACCTTCAAAACACTGTTTTATATTTCAGATTTAAACACTTAAATTCAAAGCTAATTTTAGACATATCAGAATTCATCAATTCTGACAATTGCTATTTCAATATTGATATTATTGGTAATTTAGCAAGCACTGGAAACTGGCACAAAAGTCAAAATGAAGACCATACAGAAATTGAGTCTATTATAAAAAACGCTACAAATTCAATTTGCGTAAATACTTCTATCTATCAAAATTCAGGAGCAACAATCACTCAACAGCTTGCTTACACTTTAGCACATGCTAACGAATACCTTAATCACTTTGGTAAAGAAGCTGCTCATAAAATTCATTTTAATTTTTCTATTGGAAGTAATTATTTTTTTGAAATCGCAAAAACAAGAGCTTTCAGAATACTATGGAACTCTCTTCTAAAAGAATACGATGTAAAAGAAACAACAGCACATATTTTTTCACAACCTAGCTTGCGAAATAAAACTTTATACGATTATAACGTAAACATGCTTCGAACTACTTCAGAATGCATGAGCGCTATACTAGGAGGAGCTGACACTATTACTAATTTATCTTATGATAAACTATTCCACAAACCAAATGAATTTGGTGAACGAATATCAAGAAATCAATTATTAGTACTAAAAGAAGAATGTGAATTAGAAAGCGCACAACATATTGCTAATGGAACTTATTACATAGAATCATTAACAAACCAATTAGCACAACAAGCATTAGACATCTTTAAACAAATAGAAAATGGTGGCGGATTTCTAAAACAATTACAAGAAGGAACTATTCAGCGCAAAATAGCTGAATCTGCAATAAAAGAGCAAGAACAATTTGATAATGGTTTATTAGTTTTATTAGGTACTAATAAAATTCAAAATGAAAAAGATAAAATGAAGAGCGATATTGAAATTGATCCTTTCTTAAAAAAGCGAAATAAAAAAACACTAATACAGCCTATAATCCAAAAAAGACTAGCTGAAAAACTAGAACAAGAACGTTTAGAAAATGAGTAGAAAAGATATATCAAATATTAAAATAGCTCAAGATAAAACTTCAGAAGTTAACAGTTACAAACATGAAAGTTTTGTTGCAGGAATAGCACCCAATCTTAGAGGACCGTATTCAACCATGTATGTTCGAAGACCCTGGACTATTCGTCAATATGCAGGTTTCTCAACAGCAGAAGAAAGTAATGCTTTTTATAGAAGAAATTTAGCAGCAGGCCAAAAAGGATTATCTGTTGCTTTTGACCTAGCAACACATCGTGGATATGATTCTGATCATGAACGTGTACAAGGTGATGTAGGAAAAGCTGGAGTGGCAATTGACTCAGTTGAAGACATGAAGGTGCTATTTAACCAAATACCTTTGGATAAAATGTCTGTTTCAATGACCATGAACGGAGCTGTTTTACCTATACTCGCATTCTATATTGTTGCTGCTGAAGAACAAGGTGTTGCTCCTGAATTATTATCTGGAACTATTCAAAATGACATATTAAAAGAGTTCATGGTGCGAAATACTTATATCTACCCACCTACTCCTTCTATGAAAATAATTGCTGATATATTTAAATATACCAGTGACAACATGCCTAAATTTAATTCAATTTCAATCTCAGGATACCACATGCAAGAAGCTGGTGCTACTCCTGATATTGAATTAGCTTATACATTAGCTGACGGATTAGAATACATAAAAAAAGGATTAGAGGCAGGTATGGACATTGACACTTTTGCCCCACGCCTTTCTTTTTTCTGGGCAATTGGAATGAATCATTTCATGGAAATAGCCAAAATGAGAGCTGGTAGAATGCTATGGGCTAAAATTGTAAAACAATTCAACCCTAAAAACCCAAAATCATTAGCTTTAAGAACTCACTGCCAAACAAGTGGTTGGAGCTTAACAGAACAAGACCCATTTAACAATGTTGCCAGAACAACTATTGAAGCAATGGCCGCAGCTTTTGGAGGTACACAAAGCTTACACACTAATGCACTAGATGAAGCTATTGCTTTACCAACTGATTTTTCTGCTAGGATTGCCAGAAACACTCAAATATACCTACAACAAGAAACCAATATTACAAAAACCGTTGATCCTTGGGCAGGAAGCTATCATGTAGAAAAACTTACCGAAGACATTGCTGATAAAGCATGGAAACTCATGCAAGAAGTTGAAGAACTTGGTGGCATGACCAAAGCAATTGAGAAAGGAATCCCTAAAATGCGTATTGAAGAAGCTGCTGCTAAAAAACAAGCAAAAATTGACAGCAATCAAGATGTAATCGTAGGAGTAAACAAATACCAACTAGAAGAGGAAGACCCTTTACACATATTAGAGGTCGACAACGAAGCAGTTAGACAATCACAAATAGAACGCTTAAATAGCTTAAAAGCTAACAGAAACGAAGAAGCTGTAAAAAAATCACTAGAAAACATAACTCAATGCTCTAAAGATGGACTTGGGAATCTATTAGATCTAGCCGTTAAAGCAGCAAGAAATAGAGCTACTTTGGGTGAAATATCTGATGCTATGGAAAGCGTTTTCGGACGTCATAAAGCAGTACATAAAACCATATCTGGCGTGTATAGTAAAGAAATAAAGGATGACAAATTATTTAAAAAAGCTATTGAATTAGCCGATAATTTTTCTGAATTAGAAGGTCGTAGACCAAGAATTATGATAGCAAAATTAGGTCAAGATGGTCATGATCGTGGCGCAAAAGTTGTTGCTACAGGATACGCTGACTTAGGTTTTGATGTAGATATAGGCCCACTATTTCAAACACCAATAGAAGCCACTAAACAAGCTATTGAAAATGATGTACATATTTTAGGAATTTCTTCATTAGCCGCTGGTCACAAAACACTAGTTCCACAAGTAATTGCAGAATTAAAAAAATACGGTCGTGAAGATATTATGGTTATTGTAGGCGGTGTAATTCCCGCACAAGATTATGAGTTTTTATTTGAAGCTGGAGCCGTAGGTGTTTTTGGTCCTGGAACCAAAATTGCTCAAGCCGCTATAGATATGCTTACCATACTTATTGACAGTATAGAAGAATAAAAAATACACTAATAGCCCTATTTATTTAGCACTACATAATAAATAGGGCTGTTAGGTTTTATATCAGCATGCTACTTATTAAAATATTATTACTTATTTTTAAATGAGTATCTCTTCAATTTTAAAACGTCTTTTTTTTATCTCTAAACGTCTTTTTCTCTAGGTTACTTTCACTAAAATTACATTAAAAATAAAATTGATTTTGTAATGTATTCGAATTTCGTAACCTTGCTAGAAAAAATATCTTCAATCACAACACCTTTATTATTTATTGTAATAATAATTGAACTAACATTTCTTTTTATTGGAAAAAGAATAAAACTAAAAAAAGAAAGTCTTGTTAGCTTTTTATCTCTAGTGATTGGAACAATACCCTACTTACTCTTTTATGCTTCTTTAGAACTAAACATAATGATATGGTTTTATGAAAACATAAGCCTTTGGACACTTAGCAACCAATGGTATATATGGTTATTATGTTTTTTATCCTATGATTTCCTGTGGTGGGCAGTCCATTATGCTGGACATAAAGTCAGAATTCTTTGGTGTATACACGGAGTTCATCATACCCCAAAAGAAATGAATATGAGTGTTGCTATTAGAGGTTCTCTTTTTGATTTTTTTCAATACTTTCACATATTAGTATGGCTACCAATCATAGGTTTAAATCCATATATGATATTAACTGTAGATGTTATATCTCGATTATACGGTGTTTTCACCCATATAAACGAAACGAAATTTAGAAAAACCCCACTACTAAATAAACTACTTATTACTCCAATGTTACATAGGGTTCATCATTCAAGTAACTCCATTTACCTTGACACTAACTTTTCAAATATTTTTTCAATATGGGATAGGCTATTCAACACCTATCAAGAAGAATTAGATACTATTAAACCAATTTACGGTATTACTGAAAGTGAGAGTAAATCAATCAATACAGAAAACGTTTTTAGCAGCCAATTTGGGCTTTTAAAAGATTTATTTCATGACATAAGATCCACTCCAAGTATAAAAAACAAAATAAAAATTTTATTTATGCCTCCCGACTGGAAACCATCATCTAGCACTAGAAAAAACACATATCAACATCAAATATGATTTACTTTTAAATCAAGCTAACAATTAAAAATAAGCTATCTTTTTATATTTAATAAAAGTAAAAACAAAATATATAGTATTTTATTACTCTTGTTTTCTAACTTTGTGTTTTAACAATTTCGGCAAATGTCTTTTTCAAAGTCAAATACCGTTTTAATAATTTTCTTCAAATGAAAATTCAATTTATTGATAGAAAAACAGGTGAGACGCATACTGAAACTCCACCTGGCGAAGGTTTTTTAAAACTATTATACAATAATCCTTTTGGTAAAATTGCTCTACTACCTTTAGCAAAACGAAAGTTTTTATCTTCTTGGTACGGGAAACTCATGAGTAAACCAAACTCTATCAACAAAATAAAAGGCTTTGTAAAAGAGTTAAACATAAACATGGACGAAGCAGAAAAATCTATAGAAGACTACACCTCTTTTAATGATTTTTTCTACAGAAAACTTAAAAAAAGCGCCAGACCTATCGAAAGTGATTTTATATCTCCTGGAGATGGTAAAATGTTAGCATTTGAAAATATTTCTGACGTACATAACTTTTTTATTAAAGGTAGAAAATTTACTTTAGAAGAATTTCTAGGAGATAAGACACTCGCTAAAGAATATAAAAACTCTTCCTTAATTATTTTACGACTAGCTCCAAATGATTATCACAGGTATCATTTCCCTTATGAAGGAACTCCTTCTAAAATGACAAAAATAAAAGGTGACTACTTTTCTGTTTCTCCTTATGCTTTAGCTTCAAATTTCACGAAAGTTTTTTGTGAAAATAAACGAGAGTACTGTATTCTTAAAACTAAAGAAAAAGGAAATATAGTAGTAGCTCCAGTTGGTGCAACTATGGTTGGAAGTATTATAGATACTTACAAACCTAACACGCAAATACAAAAAGGAGAAGAAATGGGATACTTTGCTTTTGGAGGTTCTACCATCGTTTTATTAGTTGATAAAAACAAACTAAAAATAGATAATGATATTATAAATAACACTAAAAATCATATAGAAACATTTGTTAAAATGGGAGAAAAAATAGGCAAATAACTCATCAAAAACTTTAACAAAACTTCTCTCTTAAAAATGATTCAAATCATAATGTTGTTCAATCATTAATACGTAAATTTGCTAAGTTTTACACTTATCAGATTTACAGATGAAGAAAATCTTAAATATCCTCTATTCTACACGTTTAACAGCTGTGTTATTTCTCGTATTTGCCGTAGCAATGGCAGTTGCTACTTTTATTGAAAATGATTTTGGAACGCAAACATCGAAAGCACTTATATATAACACTTGGTGGTTCGAAGTTATCATGATCTTTTTTGCTATTAACTTTTTTGGAAACATCTTTAGATATCGTCTATATAAAAAGGAAAAATGGTCTGTTTTATTATTTCATGTTGCCTTTTTATTTATTATAATCGGTGCTGGTATTACTCGTTATATTAGTTATGAGGGAATTATGATTATTGATGAAGGTGAGTCTACCGATACATTCTACTCTGAAACAAATTATTTAAATGTAGTTGTTGATAATAATGAGTTTCAAAAAACAACAGCAAATAAATTATTACTTTCTGCTTGGGGTAAAAACTCAGCAAGTTTTACAGAAACTTTTCAACCTAAAAAAGCTGGAAAAGAACATAAAATAGAACTTAATTTGGTTAATTACATACCTTGGTCTGAAAGTAAATTAGTTTTAGATAAAAATGGAACCGAACACTTATTTTTTGTAGAAAGCTCAAGTGGTAGCAGACATGAGCATTATATAAAGAGAGGTACTATACAAAACATACATAATATTTTAGTAGGTTTTGAAGCTCCAAACAACAACGCTTCTATTAACTTTTTTTATGAAGATAACAATTTAAAACTAACATCAAAAAACGATGGTGACTGGTTAAGAATGGCTGATCAGAAACGTGGTAAAATAGTAAAAGATAGTACTCAAAATTTTCAACTACTAACATTGCATACAATTAATGGAATGCAGTTCGTAGTTCCAAAATCTCCAGAAAAAGGAGAAATGAAAACTGTTAGTGGGAAAAAAGATCCGAAAAAATATGACACAGTTATTTTTGATGTATCGGTTAATGGAGAAACAAAAAGAGTGAATTTTTATGGTGGTCAATACAATGTTGACAATCAAGAAAACTTTAGTATCGGTGGTTTAAATTTTAGAGCATGGTATGGTGCAAAACAATTACAAACCCCTTTTAAAGTTAAATTAAACGACTTTCAACTAGAAAAATATCCAGGATCAGAAAGTGCAGCTGCCTATGGTAGTGAGATAACTGTTATTACGCCAAAAGAAACTTTTGATTTTAGAATTTTCATGAATCATATTTTAGATTATAAAGGGTATAAACTTTTTCAATCAAGTTATAAAATAGAAGGAGATAAAGAACAAACCCATTTATCTGTAAATCATGATTTTTGGGGAACCTGGGTTTCTTATATCGGATACTTTTTATTGTTTTTTGGTTTAATTGCTTCCTTATTTTCAAAGAATACTCGTTTTGATTATTTAAAGAACTCTTTAAAAAAGGTTCAAAAGAAAAAACTTACAATGTTTATTGTATTTATTTTCCTTTTAACAAATACAATAAACGCTCAGCAACACAGTCAACATAAAAAACTTTCTAATCAACAAATAGATAGTATTTTATCTGCAAACAAAGTTGATAAAAAACATGCTAAATCTTTCAGTAAATTAGTTATACAAGATGCTGGAGGAAGAATGAAGCCTGCACATACTTTTGCTTCTGAATTGATTAGAAAAGTAGCACAAACTGAAAGCTTTAAAGGCATGACTCCAAGTCAAGTTTTATTATCTATTGCTGAAAGCCCAAGGTTTTGGTTTGAAGTACCTGTAATTTACTTAGCTAAATCTGCTAATAAAGATATTCGTGAAGTTTTAGATTTACCAGAAGATGCTAAATATGCAAGATTATCAGATTTTGTTACAGCAACTGGAGAATATAAAATTAAAGCAGCTGTAGAAGAATCTCAAAAAACAAAAATTAAAAATAAATTCCAAACTGATTTAATCAAAATTGATAGAAGGGTTGGATTACTGTATAGTGCAATTGGTGGTGGAATTTTAAAAATCTATCCAATTCCTGGTGATGAAAACAATAAATGGGTTTCTCAACCAGAAACATTACATGCCGGTTTTAAAGGAACAGATTCAGTTTTTGTACGTCAATCTTTGCCTGTTTATTTAAAACTTCTACAAGCTTCAAAAAAATCTGGAAACTACACAGAAACCAATAAAATTTTAGACGGAATTAAAAAGTTTCAAAAAAAATATGGAGCAGAAGTTATTCCTTCAGAAGACAAAGTAGATTTAGAGATTATTTATAATAATATTAATATTTTTCAAAAGCTATCAAGATACTATGCTCTTATTGGTCTTTTACTAGTTTTATTTGTGATTTTACAAATCTTCTATAATAAATCAAAAGTTTTAAATTATACAATAAAAGGATTGATTGGTTTAGCAATTTTACTATTTATTTTTCATGTTGTTGGTTTAGGTATGCGTTGGTACATAAGCGGGAATGCACCTTGGAGTAACGCATATGAAAGCTTAATATTTGTTGCTTTTGCTACCATGTTATTTGGCTTATTGTTGGGTAGAAAATCTGCATTAACTATTGGAGCTAGTACATTTTTAGTTTCTGTAATTTTAATGTTTGCTGGTCAAAACTGGATAGATCCAGAAATTGCTAATTTACAACCAGTATTAAATTCTTGGTGGTTATTGGTTCATACTTCTATAATTGTTTCAGCTTATGGCCCATTTGGACTAGGAATGATTTTAGGTATTGTTACTTTATTCTTAATGGTATTTACTAACAAAAAGAATAAAAAGAAAATGGATTTACACATAAAAGAGTTAACCATTATTAATGAAATGGCAATAAATGTTGGTCTTATATTATTTACTGTTGGAAATTTCCTAGGCGGTATGTGGGCAAATGAAAGTTGGGGACGTTATTGGGGCTGGGACCCAAAAGAAACTTGGGCTTTAATATCTATTATGGTATATGCTTTTGTATTACATATGCGTTTAATACCTGGTTTACGTGGAAGATTTACCTTTAATTTATGGTCTGTTATTGCATTTTATTCAGTTATGATGACCTATATGGGTGTGAATTTCTATCTTTCTGGACTACACTCATATGCTAGTGGAGATAAGGTAATTACACCAACATCAGTATATTTATCTATAGCTTTTGTTTCTTTATTAGGAGTTATTGCATGGTTTAAAAATCAAAAATTTTACAAGAAGTAAAAACATTTTCATAAAAAATGTACTTTTGCTCATCATTAAAAAAGAATTATATTCAATTATGTTTAATAAAAATATCAAATTAGTTTTAGCTGCTTTAATAACAATATGGTCTGTATATGAGTTTACTCAAGGACATATTATGAATGGAATTTCTATACTACTATTAGCGGGTATTTTTATTTTATTCTATTTTAAAAACGAATTTATTTTATTAGCTTTTTTACAATTACGTAAACAAAATTTTGAAGGCGCTAAAAAGTGGTTAACTTATATTAAAAACCCTTCATCTGCATTAATTCAAAAGCAGGAAGGGTATTATAACTATCTTCACGGTATTATGCTTTCTCAAACTAATATTACACAAGCTGAGAAATTCTTAAAAAAAGCCGTTAAATTAGGTTTAGCAATGGATCATGACTTAGCTATGGCTAAATTGCAATTAGCAGGAATAGCAATGACTAAAAGACGCAAACGTGAAGCTACGAATTTGATGGCTGAAGCTAAAAAATTAGATAAACACGGAATGTTAAAAGAACAAATGCAAATGATGAAAAAGCAAATGAAAAAAATCTAATCATCATCCCTTACAAGTCTAAAACTCCCCTGAAAAAGTATTAATATTAATTTGTAATTTCGTAGATATCTCTACAATATATAAATGATTAAAAATTTATTTCTTAAAATTATAGATAAATACGCTTCTAAGTGGATTGTTTTAACTATTGACATTATATTAATATGTATCTCATTCATATTAGCTTACAGTGTTCGCTTTAACGCAAGTTTAAATTTCAATTTAGAAAGTTTATACATTCAAATTCCTTTTATTGCTATAGTAGCTCTTATAAGTTTTCTAACAGTAGGATCATATAGAGGTATCATTAGACATACAGGAACAAGAGATGCTTTCAATGTTTTTGTAGGTGTTACATTACTTTCAATGATTTCAATAAGTATTGTTTTATTAAATAATACTTTTAAAGTTATTCCAAACTTTACAATTCCAAAATCTATTATTATTATTCATTATTTAATTTCTATTTTAATTTTAATAGTTAGTAGATATGTTTTTAAAGCTTTTTTTGAAATTATCTCTTCAGAATTGGACGATATTACTAACGTTTTAATATACGGTGCTGGTGACTCTGGATTAATAACTTACGGAGCATTAAATAGAGATACTAAAAACAAATACCAAGTTGTTGGGTTTATTGATGATGATCGAAAAAAACTAGGAAAAAAAATAAATAGAATAAAAATTTATGAAAAGAAAAAAATCGATAGTCAATTCATCAAGAAACAAGAAATTGATGAAATTATTATTTCTATTCAAAATATAAAATCAGAAAAGCTACTTTATTTAACTGATAAATTACTTCAATTAGATGTTAAAGTAAAAATAGTGCCTCCTTTATCAAAATGGATCGATGGGGATTTAGAGGCTAATCAAATTAAACAAGTAAAAATTGAAGATCTTCTAGACAGAAAACCTATTTCAATAGACAACCCTATTGTTAAGAGAGATATAAACAATAAAGTAATATTAGTAACTGGTGCTGCTGGTTCAATTGGATCAGAAATATCAAGACAACTTAGCACATACAATAACTACAAACATCTAATTTTAATTGATCAAGCTGAATCTGCTCTTTATGATCTTCAGCAAGAACTAATACAAAAAAACAAAGGGAACTTTACCGCAATTGTTGCAGATGTAAAAGATAAAACACGAATGTCTGGTATATTTGAAACTTACAAACCCAATAAAGTATTCCATGCTGCTGCCTATAAACATGTCCCTTTGATGGAAATGAGTCCATATGAAGCTGTAAAAATTAATATTGGAGGAACAAAAAATATAGCCGATTTATCTGTAAAGCATAATATAGAACGTTTTGTAATGGTATCTACCGATAAAGCTGTTAATCCTACAAATGTAATGGGAGCAACAAAACGTGTTGCTGAAATGTATATTAGCTGCTTAAGTAATTTAACTAATCATACAACAAAATTTACAACCACCCGTTTTGGTAATGTTTTGGGTTCTAATGGTTCAGTTATTCCTTTATTTAAAAAACAAATAGAAAACGGGGGCCCTTTAACTGTTACGCATAAAGATATTACTCGTTATTTTATGACAATCCCTGAAGCTTGCTGTTTAGTACTTGAGGCTGGAACTATGGGAAATGGAGGTGAAATTTATATTTTCGACATGGGTAAATCTGTAAAAATATATGACATTGCAAAACGAATGATTCATTTATCTGGATTGCGTTTCCCTGATGATATAGATATAAAAATAGCTGGTTTACGTCCAGGAGAAAAACTTTATGAAGAATTACTTGCAAATGGGGAAAACACATCTCCTACTTATCATGAAAAAATCATGATTGCAAAAAATCAAGAAATTGATTACACTTTTATAAGACAAAAAATTATAGAATTATGCATCTCAAATGGTGATCACAATAATCAAAAGACTGTACAATTTATAAAAGATATTGTTCCTGAATACATCTCAAAAAATTCGATTTATGAGAAATTAGATTCTACAATCAAAAATTAAATTAGTACTTTCGCAAAAAATTTTCAACAAATGCAAAAAGTAAAAAAAATTGTTTTAATTTTATTTATTACAATTCTTTCGTCGTGTGTCTCTAAAAAAGACATTATATATTTCCAAAATGATCAAGTAGAGCAAGCTAAAGTTTCTAATAGTTATAAAACAGTATTCAAACCAGACGATTTACTCCAAATAACTGTTTCGGCATTAGACATTGAAGCTGTAAAACCCTTTAATCTTCCTGCTGTAACTTATGCAACTACTACAAATAGTGTTATTGGAACCCCACAACAGCAGGCTTATTTAATTGACAACAAAGGATATATTGATTTTCCTTTGTTAGGACGTTTAAAAATTGCAGGGTTAACAAGGTCTGAAACTATAAAACTATTGAAAAATAAATTAGATCCTGATTACATAAAAAAACCTACTATTAATATTATAATTTCTAACTTTAAAATAACTGTTTTAGGAGATGTAAAAACACCTGGTTCTTACAAGATACCTAATGAAAGAATAACTGTTTTAGATGCTATTGGGTTAGCAGGTGATCTAAATATTTCTGGAATAAGAAATATTGAAGTTAAAAGAGAAGAAGGTAATAAGATAACTACTTATAAATTAGATTTAAGGTCAAATAAACTTTTCACATCTCCTGTTTATTATTTACAACAAAATGATATTGTGTACGTACAACCAAATAAAGCTAGATCTCAATCGGCTTCTTACAACCAAAACACTGGTTTATTTATTTCAATAGGATCAGTACTTATTTCTTTAATTTCAATATTAACTAGATAACATAGTATGGAAAAAGAGCATTATACACATAAAATACAAGATAATGATACTATTAATATTAGAGCAGAGCTTGAAAAGTATCTTATACACTGGAAATGGTTTGTCTTAGGTCTATTTTTTTCGTTGATTGGAGCTTTTCTTTACTTAAGATATTCAACCCCTAAATATAGTGCCTCAGCAATAATTTTAATTAAAAATGATAAAAAGGGTGGCTTATCTGATGAATTAGCAGCTTTTGGAGATTTAGGTATTATTGGTGGTTCAAATAACAATATTGATAATGAAATAGAAATTATAAGATCAAGGAAATTAATTTCTGATGTTATTGAAAATTTAAAACTAGATTTTATTTATTTTTCTGAAGGAAGAATAAAAGAATCAGAGATTTATAATAACAAACCAATTTCAGTATTATTGAATAATACTAATGAATCGTTGGATTCTATCTTTTTTGTTAGGATTTTGTCAAAAGATAAATTTGTTTTACTTGACAAGGATCAATCTAAAATATCGGAAGAAGTTTTTGGTGTTAAACCAGAAAAAACTAGTTTACCTAATATCATTATTAATAAAACATTTTTTTTTAATAATGATCACATAGGTAATACAATTAAAGTCCTTATAAGACCAAGAAACAAAACAATTGATGTTTATAAAAAAGCTATTAGTGTTGGTGCACTTAGTAAGAAGTCGAGTGTATTAAAACTTTCTTTACAATCAACCATCAAAGAAAAAGCTGAAGACATTTTAAATGAATTAGTAAAGCAATATAATATAGATGCCATATACGATAAACAATTAGTATCTGAAAGAACCAATACATTTATTACTGAAAGGCTTAAAAATGTTGCCACGGAGTTAGCTAATCTTGATGATAATGTTAAAAACTTCAAGAATAACAACAACATAACTGATATACAATCTGAAGCACAATTAATACTACAAACAAACACCTTAAATAGACAAAAATTAATTGAAGCGAGCACTCAACTAAGTTTAGTAAAAGCCTTGAATGATGAAATTTCTAAAGATGATTTGTTGCCTGCTAATTTAGGTTTAGAAGACCCTAACATGGCTTTTTCTGTTAATGAATATAATAAATTACTAACCCAGAAAAAGAGATTATTAAAAAGTGCTGGCGCAAAAAACACAGTGGTAATTGAGCTAGAAGATAATATACAAAACTTAAAGAAGTCACTAAAGAGAAGTATTTTTAATAGAGAGAAATTATTAGAAATTAATCTTAGTAATTTAAAAAAAGAAGCTGGTAGATATAATTCAAAAATTTCTTCTATACCGACTAAAGAAAGAGAGTTTTTAGATATCGCTCGTCAACAAGAAATTATAGCAGGTTTATATTCTTATTTATTGAAGAAAAAAGAAGAAACCGCTATATCATTAACAGCAACAGCAGTACCTAATGCTAAGATAATAGATAAAGCTTATGGTTCAAATATACCTGTAAGCCCTAAAAGAAAAATTATTTATCTAGCTGCTTTACTACTAGGTTTAATTATTCCTTTTATCTTTATTTATTTAAGAGATTTATTAGACACAAAAGTGCATACTAAAAAGGACATTGAGGAGCTTACTTCTATTCCTTTTTTAGGCGATGTACCTCATTCAAATACTAAAGAGAAAATTGTAATTAATTCTAGTGCAAGATCTAGTACAGCTGAAGCCTTTAGATTAATAAGAACAAATCTTGATTTTATGCTACCTGAGTCAAAAGACAATGTAGGTAAAACAATTTTTGTAACGTCTACTACAAGTGGTGAAGGAAAATCATTTACATCGATAAACTTAGCTGCTTCTCTTTCTCTTTCAGGTAAGAGGGTTGTTTTAGTTGGGATGGATTTAAGAGCTCCAAAGATTACAGAGTATTTAGAAATACCTGATCGTAAAGGGATTACTAATTTCATTACTAATGAAAGTGTAACATTAGATTCTTTAAAGTTTTCTATTCCTGAAATTCCAAAACTTGATATAATAGCATCAGGAGCTATACCTCCTAATCCAGCTGAATTATTGATGACAGACAGAATCAATAAATTATTTGAAGAATTAAGAAAACAATATGATTATCTTATTATAGATACAGCTCCAGTTAATCTAGTAACTGATACTTTACTTATTTCTAAAAATGCTGATATGGTACTATATGTAACTAGAGCCAATTACCTAGATAAAAGAATGTTAGTAGTTCCACAGACACTATATACAGATAAAAAACTACCTAATTTAGCTATTGTATTAAATGATACAGATTTAAAAAGAGGATATGGTTATGGTTATGGTTATGGATACGGATACGGTTATGGTATTGCTGACGATGATGATTTACCTTGGTATAAGAAAATTTTTAATTAAAAATAAAAAAGGAAGTCTTTTAAGACTTCCTTTTTTATTTGAAAAACGAATTGTTTTTAATTAAATTTTCAACTTGTTTTATTATTTTTTTATCTCCTATTTTTGTCAAAAGCTTTAAATGATTGAAATGATGTGTATCTGTACCTACATAATCATATAAGTTTTCTTTTAATAATTTTTGAGTTATTTTTTGAACACCTTTTCCATATTGCTCCGTTAAAGAAAGTAAATTTAATTGAAATACACATCCAGATTTTTTAAGCTGATAATACTTTTGAAAATCATTGTGATAAAAATTATAACGTTCAGGATGTGCTAAAACAGGTTTGTAACCTTGTAATTGAATCTCAAATAATATATCAAACAAATTATAAGGAGCATTAAAATATGACATTTCAACCAATATAAAATTATCCTTAAGAGTTAGAATATCTTTCTTCTTTAATCGTTCTACAAATTGCTCATCCATCATATATTCAGCAGCAGATCTAAAACTAATATCATTGAAACCTCTAGCTAATAATTCTTTTTTTACAATTTCTGTTTTTTCTAAAATTAACGCTGAAGAATTTGGATAAACATCACCTAAAACATGAGGTGTTGTAACAAAGTTTTTTATTCCATACGAATACATTGTATTTATTAGCTCTAAAGAATTATCTAAATTTTTAGCACCATCATCAATTCCTGGAAGTAAATGAGAATGTATATCAACAAAATTATCATTAAAAACTTCATTCAAAGGAATTTCTTTTTTTTTCAGAAAAAACATAAAACAACAAAATTTGAAGTGCTAATTTACTACATTATTTTATCTAATTATTAAAATCAAACAGTATAACAAATTTTTGTTCAAAATATATCGTTCATTTATATTTGAAAAAACATTAAATATGATTCTAATTGCTGATGGAGGTTCAACAAAAGTTGATTGGGCATGTATAGATAAAAATAAAAATGAAATTTTTAGAACTCAAACTCAAGGATTAAACCCAAATGTTGTTTCAGCAAACGAATTACATTCCAGAATAATCAATTCTGAAAAGATAAATATTCATGCAAACTATATTGAGTATATCTATTTTTATGGAGCTGGTTGTGGAACTGAAACTCCAAAAAAACATTTAAATGAAGTTTTAAACTCAATTTTTTGCAAAGCGAATATAACAGTAGATGAAGATATACTAGGAGCTGTATATGCTTCTGCTGGAAAACAAGAAGCTATTGTTGCTATTTTAGGAACTGGTTCTAACAGTTGTTATTTTAATGGATTAAAAACTGAATACTCCTCTCCTTCTCTTGGATATTCTATTATGGATGAAGCTAGTGGTAATTATTTTGGAAAAAAATTACTTAAAGATTTCTTTTATAAAAAAATGCCTGAAAAAATAACTTTTCAATTTAATAGCGATTTTAATTTAAATCCTGACGACATAAAACTTAACTTATACAAGAAAGAAAACCCAAACATGTATTTAGCAACTTTTGCTAAGTTTTTAATAGAAAATAAAAATGAAAAATATGTGAGAAAACTTGTTAGGAAGGGATTTAAGAAGTTCTTTCATTTACATATAAAACCATATAACAAACCTGTTTCAGTTCCTTTGTTTTTTATTGGGTCAATTGCTTATTTTTTCCAAGATATATTACACGAAATAGCTTTAAAAAACAGCATGCTAATTAAAAACGTTATTCAAAGACCAATAGATGGGTTAATTGACTATCATAAAGAAAATTATTAGAGAAAATCAACTATTCTTTCTAATGCCATCCCTCTAGATCCTTTTATAAAAATAATGGTACCCTCGCTTATTGTTTCACTTTTAATGAACTCTTTTAACTCTAAAAAAGTTTTAAACCTATCTAAATTTGTAGTTACATCAAAGAAGTTTTCTCCTACTAAAATTGTTTTTGCAAAACTAAACCCCTCAGCTTTATTGGCAATTAACTGATGCTCCTTTAAGGCACCGTCTCCAAGTTCAAACATATCTCCTAGAATAACTAATTTTTCACTTCCTACTAATTCATTAAAACTGTCCAAAGCATATTCCATACTAGTAGGGTTTGCATTATATGCATCTAATATAATTTTAAACCCTTTTTTATTAATGATTTGAGATCTGTTATTTGAAGGTATATAATTTTCTAGCGCCTTTTTTATATTTAAACTAGAAACCCCTAAAAGTTCACCAATAGTAATTGCTGCTGAAATATTTGAGAAATTATACTTTCCAATTAAATTACTTTTAATAAATATATCATTAAACTCTAACTCAACAAAAGGGGATGCTTTCAAAAAATTAATTGAACTATTAAATAAGACTCTTTTTATATTAGTTGTTTTATCTAGTTGTTTTTCATCATTTGGGTTAACGATAGCTATCTTATTATTTACTTTTAAAAAGTCATACAACTCTGATTTAGCTTTAACAACACCATCAATAGAACCAAAACCTTCTAAATGAGCTTTTCCAAAATTTGTAATATAACCATAATCTGGTCTTGAAATTTCAGATAAAGAAGCAATCTCATTATGATTGTTTGCTCCCATTTCAACAACACCTATCTCAGTATTTAAATTCATTGAGAGTAATGTTAAGGGAACACCAATATGATTGTTTAAATTACCTTTAGTTGCTGTAACATTGTATTTCTGATTAAGTACAGCAGTAATTAATTCTTTAGTTGTTGTTTTACCGTTACTTCCTGTTAACCCTACTATTGGTATCTTTAACTGTTCTCTATGATATCTTCCTAATTCTTGTAAAGTTTCTAAAACATTAGTAACTAAAATTATAGAATCATCAGTTAGGTATTCCTTTTCATCTACTATTGCATAATCAGCCCCTTTACTTAAAGCTTCTTCAGCAAATTTATTCCCATTGAAATTATCTCCTTTTAAAGCAAAAAAAATGGTTCCCTTTCTAATTGATCTTGTATCTGTATCTACTAAAAAATTTTTAGTATACAATTTATATAAGTCCTTAACTGTATTCATAGATTAAAAATAATAAACCTCATTGAAATCAATGAGGTTTACTTACTTTATATTTTAAAACTTGCTTATTTATTTTTATACCTTGGTGTTGCTGTTTTCTTTCTGTTCATCATCATTGGTCCCATTTTATCAGTAGCACACCTAAACCCTATATAATTTGTAGCCATGTACTCTGGGAAATATCTTCTTTGAGCAGGATCTAACCAATACTCTCTATCAGCCCATGAACCACCTTTAAACACTCTTGATTTATCACTAATTAAAGTTGTTCTTCTTTTAGCATCATACTTAAAGTTATTTACAACTCTACCTAAAGAATCCTTTTCTTCTTCTGGTTTAGTAGGCGAATTATACATTCTAGGAGTACCTGTTAATTGATCTTTGTCTAAGTTGAAAAATTTTGAAGAAGCTTGATCTCCATCTCCTAAATTAGAATTATCAGCTAAGTTATAATTTCTTCTCATGTAAGTATCTTCTTTAGTAATTGGAATATACTTAACACTACCAGGTAAATCTTTTGGTATTATTCTTCCACTCTCTAAAGTATCATATTCAACCTCACCTAATTCATCTCCAACAATAACTACTTTACCATCTTCATTTATTAATTTCTTAGTAAAAATATTACCTCTAAAATAATTAAAATCATTTGCTTCTGCATCAATTATTGGTCTATAAACATCAGAAACCCATTCAGCAACGTTACCAGACATATCGTATAATCCAAAAGCATTTGGAGGGTAACTTCTTACAGCATTAGGAATATCAGATCCATCACTACTCCATCCAGCAATACCACTATAGTTTCCTTTACCTTGTTTAAAGTTGGCTAATTGGTCACCTCTTTGTCTTTTATTTCTATCTCTAGTATACTTACCGTTCCAAGCATACTTTTTTCTACCTCTTACATTGTTGTATTCTCTATTTTCAAAAATAGCTTTTGCTGCATATTCCCATTCAACTTCAGTTGGCAATCTAAATTTTTGAGCTAAAATACCGTCAGTTGAAGTTACTTGTCTACCAGAAAAAGCACCTTTTGCAGGTTTTGGGTCACCTTTTTTTCTTGGAACAGGTAAACCTTTTTTATAAATTGTTGAATCTCCTTCGAACAATGCATAAGGGTTTGTTAAATAAGTATCTGTATCAAAATTATTTTTTCCTTTAAAAGATAAAGAATCTTCTTTAAAAATATTTTTAATAATTCCTTTATCCATTAAGATCTTTAAGTTAACAGCGTTTGTACGCCATTTACAATATTTATTTGCTTGAATCCAGCTAACACCAACAACTGGGTATTCAGCATAAGATGGGTGTCTTAAATAACTTTCAGATAATAAATTTGTATTCCCTAATCCTTTTCTCCATACTAGAGTATCAGGTAAAATAGAAGTATAAATATGTTTATATTGATTTTCTTCTGGAGGAAATATATCTTTTGTATACTGCATAAACAATCCATATTCTGAATTTGTTACTTCAGTTTCATCCATATAAAATGAACGCACATGCATTTGTCTTGGTGTAGTATTCCAATCAAACATTACATCATCTTGCACCAATCCCATAGTAAAGGTACCACCTTCTATATGAACCATTCCTGGAGGAGCATTGTTTCCTTCTTTATACTTTCCTTTAAGGTAACCACCGTAATTAGGATCGTTAAAGTTCCATCCAGTTAGGGAAGACTGACCTGAACCACCACCTCTTCTACTACTACAAGAGGTAATAAACAATCCAATGATTAGTAATAAACTAAATAATTTTAACGTACTTTTCATGTATTTTTAACTATTTTTAAGGGTGTGGCAATTTACAATATTTATAACTTCTAACAAGAAAATTTACTTATCTTTTAAAAATAAATTGGTTAGAAACATTGTCATTGCTAGTCTTCAAACGACACTTTTTAAACTTTATTATTACGAAACTAAGAAAAAGATTAAAATAAGTAACATTAAAATTCGTTATTTTGTAACGAATTATGAAAAAAAATATATTTCTTTTTTGTTTACTTTTCTCTGTTTGGGGATTTAGCCAGTCAAAATCAGTATTATCTGAAGGAACTTGGTATAAATTTTCAATAGATACCACAGGGGTTTTTAAAATTGACGCTAACTTTTTAAATCAACTCGGAATTAATCCTAATTCTGTTAATCCTAAATATATAAAAATTTTTGGAAACGGTGGCAATATGCTTCCTCAAAAAAATAATGCTACACGTTATAATGATTTACAAGAAAACAGTATTTATGTTCATGGTGAAAATGACGGTATCTTTAACAATGATGATTATATCTTATTTTATGGTAAAGGTCCTGATGGATGGCTAACTGACCCTATAACTTCTTCAGCTTCTCATCAAAAAAACATATATACCGATAAGTCTTATTATTTTCTAACCATAGGAAATGCAAATGGTAAAAGAATAAATAATAAAGCGCAACCAACATCTGCCAGTATTAAAACAATTACGGCTTTTGATGATTATACTTTTTACGAAAAAGAAGAGAAAAACCTTTTTGCAGTAGGTAGAAAATGGTTTGGTGAAGATTTTAGTTTTGAAAACACACAGAACTTTAAAATTCCTTTCCAAAATCAACTTCCAAATAGCGATATAACAATAAATGTTAGTGCAGTAACTATTTCTTCGTTAAACTCTTCAATGACAATAACTGCTAATAGCAGTAACTTAACAACATTAAACTTCCCTCCTGTTTCTAGTTCAAGTATTAGCTCACTTGCCATGCAAAGAACAAGTCAAGGCATTATAAAAAGTAACTCTAACAATATAATAGACATCTCTATAAACTACAATAACAATGGTTTACCATCAGCTAAAGCATATTTAGATTATATTGAAATCATTGGAAAAAAAGAATTAAAAGCTGACAATAAACAATTTTCTTTCAGAAGTTTTGAGGCTAGTAATACAACTGGTATTATAGAATATCAAATTCAAAACTCAAGTAATATAAACTTTCTTTGGAACGTTACAAATCATACTTCTCCTGAGAATATTGAAAATATAGCCACTGGGAATTCGTTTATTTTTAAGGCTAACGGAGGCACTTTAGAAGAATTTGTTTTAGTAAATACTTCTAATGCATATGAACCAAAAATAGAAGAAAACTTCAATATTGAAAATCAAAATTTGCATGCTTTAAAAGACATTCAATATCTAATTATAACAAATAATAATTTATTGAATGAAGCACAAAGACTTGCTGATTATCACACTAATAATTCAAATTTATCAAGTAAAGTTGTTCCCCTTAACAAAATATATAATGAATTTTCTTCAGGCTCACCAGATATAACAGGAATTAGAGATTTTATTAAATACCTATACGACAATTCATCAATAAATAAGAAATTAACATATGTATGTTTTTTTGGAGATTCTTCATATGATTATAAAAATAGAATTAACAACAATAATAATATAGTTCCTACTTTTCATGCTACTCAAAGTTTCGACTTAGTATCTTCTTTTGTTACTGACGATTATTATGTAATGCTAGAGCCTAACGATGGTGAAATGTTAATTTCCGATACTGTTGAAATAGCAACTGGAAGAATACCAGTAACAACTATTCAAGAAGCAAAAAATGTTATTGATAAAATTTTAAGTTATTACAATACTGACTCTTTTGGTGATTGGCGAAATACAATTACATTACTTGCAGATGACATTGATCAAGATGCAGATAAAACCTTACAATCAGGCTTGGAAGAGGTCGCTGACTCCATAAAGAAGTATAAACCTTTTTTCAATATTAATAAATTATATGCCGATGCTTTTAAACAAGAAAACTCATCAGGTGGTGAACGTTATCCTCAAGTAAAAAATGCAGTTAGTAACACTATTGAAAATGGAACACTTGTATTTGATTATTTTGGACATGGAGGTGAAGATGGTTTAGCTGATGAACGTCTTTTAGAAATCCCACAAATTGAAGCTTTAAATAATCTAAAAAAATTACCTCTATTTATTACTGTTACTTGTGAATTTTCAAGATTTGACAATCCTTTAAGAGATACTGCTGGAGAAAAACTATTTTTAAATAAAAATGGTGGTGCTGTAAGTATGATTACTACTACTCGAGATGTTTTTATTTCTTTAGGGGAACAATTTAACAAAGAACTTACTAAACATGTACTAAGTTTTGATAATTCTAACAGCTCTATTGCTCAAAACTTAATAAAAGCTAAAAATACTACATCCAGTAACCAAAAGTTTTTCATATACTTTTTTGGTGATCCTGCTATGAAATTAGCTATCCCAAAACCTAATGTGAGAATAACAAAAATGAACGATAAAGACATTACTAGTTCTATAGACACTTTAAAAGCCTTATCTAAAGTTTCGTTTGAAGGTGTTGTTACTAATAATTCAAATACTATTTTATCTAATTTCAATGGAGTATTATCAACTGTTATATTTGATAAATCGATAAATAAACAAACTTTAGATAATGATGGATTTGGTGTCATTAACACTTTTGACTCACAAGAAAGTAAACTATTTAGAGGGAAATCATCAGTAAAAAACGGTCGTTTTAAATTTGAATTTATCGTTCCTAAGGATATTAAAATAGCCTATGGAAAAGGAAAAATAAGCATGTATGCTAATGATAATAGTACCGATAAAGGAGGTGCTAACTTTGATGTAACTGTTGGTGGAATAAATCAAAATGCCCCTGAAGACACTATTGGACCTGAACTACAATCATTTATGAATGATGAATCTTTTATTGATGGAGGAAACACAAATGCTTCTCCTAATTTAATTATAAAACTTTCAGATATAAGTGGGATAAATACATCTATTACTGCTGTAGATCATGATATTGTTGCCATTTTAGACGGAAATGAGTCTGAACCATTTGTTTTAAACGACTACTACCAAACCGAATTAGATGACTTTACAAAAGGTAAAGTTTCTTACAAACTTAGAAATCTATCTACAGGACCACATACTTTAAAAATAAAAGCGTGGGACACTTACAATAATTCATCTGAGACTACGTTAAACTTTGTGGTTGTAAATGATGCTGGACTTACCTTAACTAATGTTTTAAACTATCCTAATCCATTTGTTAATTATACGGAGTTTTGGTTTAACCACAACAAACCCAATGAGCCACTAGAGGTTCAAGTTCAAATATTTACAGTTTCAGGAAAACTAGTTAAATCAATTAACAAGCTTTCTCAAACAACAGGTAATTTATCAAGAAATATAACCTGGAATGGGTTAGATGATTTTGGTAACAAATTAGGTAAAGGTGTTTATGTTTATAAACTAAAAGTTAAATCAACCGTAACAAATATAGTATCAGAAAAATACGAAAAATTAGTAATACTTTAATAAATACTAAAATTATATATTTGCAATATCAACAATTAAACTATAAATGAAAAAATTAACTATCCTTCTATTATTTTTAGCCGTTGCTTTCAAAGCACAAGCTCAAGGTATAACTACAGCAACTCCATTTTTATTAATAACCTCAGATGCACGTGCAGGTGGTATGGGAGATATTGGTGTAGCTACATCATCCGATGCATTTTCTATTTTTCATAATGCAGCAAAAACAGCATTTAATGAAAATCAAATAAGTATTGGTTTAAACTATACTCCTTGGCTTAGAAATTTAACTGATGATATTTTTGCTGGTAATCTTTCTTATGTTAACAGATTTAAAGAAAATGCCGCTTGGGGTGTAGATGTAAAATACTTTTCTTTAGGTAAAATTGAATTAACTGATTTATCAGGTGGTTCATTAGGTTCAATAAACCCTAGTGAATTTGCAATTACAGGTATCTATTCTCTTAAACTTAGTGAAACATTTTCTATGGGAGTTGGTTTAAAGTACATAAACTCAAACCTAGATGTTTCTAGCAATTTAAAAGTTGTAAACTCTTTTGCTGTAGATGTATCTGCATACTATCGTTCAGAAGAAGAAAATTATGGTAGTTTTAACGGGCGTTATCGTTTAGGAGTTAATGTTGCTAATATTGGTCCAAAAGTAGAGTATACAGATGGTGTTCAAAGTTTTATCCCTACCAATTTCAAGTTAGGTGGTGGTTTTGACTTCATCTTTGATGACTACAATTTATTAGGATTAAATTTTGAAGTAACAAAGTTATTAGTTCCAACAAGTCCTAACTCAACTAGAGGTTGGTTTGAAGGAATGTTCACCTCATTAGGTGATAGAAGTTTTAGTGAAGAATTAAAAGAGGTTACTTGGGCTTTAGGTGCTGAGTACTTATATAATAAAGCCTTTGCTGTAAGAGCAGGTTATTTTCACGAAAGCGAAGAAAAAGGACAACGCCAATACTTTACAATGGGAGCAGGTTTTAAAGCCAAAGCTTTTTCATTAGACCTTTCATACTTAATGAATGCTTCTGATGTTAATAACCCTTTAGAAAACACATTACGTTTCTCTTTATCATTTGATTTAGGTGAAATATATGACGACTATTAAAACTCAGTTTTTTTTAGTAATTTCGTATAAAATATATAAGCTGTCTTTATAAGGCAGCTTTTTTTGACTCAAATAAAATATGAAAAAAATAGATATTTCTACTACTGCTACTATTTTTGATACTATTTCTCAATTATCAGAAGAAGATGCTTCGTTACTACAAAAAGCAATAGAAGCACGTAAAAAAGCTTATGCTCCTTATTCAAAATTTAATGTTGGAGCTGCTATATTACTCGATAACGATAAAATAATAACAGGTAACAATCAAGAAAGTGCCGCTTATCCGTCAGGGATGTGTGCTGAAAGAGTTGCTATATGGAAAGCTGGTTCTGAATATCCAAATATGATAGTTAAAAAAATAGCTATTACTGCAGCCTCAAGTATTACCAAAGTTAATAAACCAGTTGGCCCTTGTGGAGCATGTAGACAGACGTTATCAGAATATGAAATTAATCAAAAACAACCTATAGAAATTTTATTTACTGGAGAAACAGGCGCTATTGTAAAAACAGAATCGTTATTATCTCTATTACCATTTTCTTTTGATAGCTCATATCTATAATTTTCAATATCTATTTTTATTAAAATCGTAAAAAACTTAAAATATCTTTCAATAACAACCGTAAAGTAAGATAAAATGTTTTCTTTGTAGTAATTTCTATAAAACATATCTTTCAATATGACCAATGTAATAATTACTGGTACAGGAGCATACATACCTAGCATTACCAAAAAAAATGTTCAATTTACTGATACTAATTTTTTAAATGTTGATGGTACTCCTATTAAAGATACCAATGAAGTAATTATTGAAAAATTTAAGGCTATTACTGGAATAGAAGAAAGACGTTATGCAAAAAACGAATTAAACACATCTGACTTAGGTTTTTTAGCTGCTCAAAAAGCAATTGAGGATGCTAAAATTAACCCTGAAGAAATAGACTATATTATTTTCGCTCATAATTTTGGAAATGTTAAACCAAATAGTAGTCAAAGTGACCTTTTACCTAGTTTAGCAACTCGTGTAAAACATTTATTAAAAATAGAAAATCCAAACTGTGTAGCTTATGATATATTATTTGGATGTCCTGGCTGGATACAAGGGGTAATTCAAGCTCAATCTTTTATACAGTCTAAAATAGCAAAAAAAGCTCTAGTTATTGGTGCTGAAACTTTATCAAGAGTAATAGATGAACATGATAGAGATAGTATGATTTATAGTGACGGAGCTGGAGCATGCATTATTGAAGGATCAGAAAATAATAACTCTGGTATTTTAAGTCATGCTTCTCAAACTTTCACTAAAGATGAAGCCTATTACTTATTTTTTGATCGTTCTTATAATAAAGATACTAATAGCGATATAAATTATATGAAAATGCATGGGCGTAAAATTTATGAATTTGCGCTTAACAATGTACCTAATGCAATGAAAGCTGCTTTAGACAAAAGTGGTATTGAAATAAATCAGCTTAAAAAAGTTTTTATCCACCAAGCTAATGAAAAAATGGATGAAGCAATTATAAAACGTTTTTATAGACTCTATAACAAACCCGTACCTGAAGGAATTATGCCTATGAGTATTCATAAATTAGGTAATAGCTCGGTTGCAACCGTTCCAACCTTATTAAATTTAGTTTTAAAAGGTGAAATAGAAAATCAACATATTGAAAAAGGAGACGTTATTATGCTAGCATCTGTAGGTTCTGGAATGAATATAAATGCTATCGTTTATAAGTACTAAACAAAATTAAAAATAGAGGTAAAAAATACATCACTAAATATCGCAAATCTAAAATCTAAATATTATTTTTGCGGATGCAACAACACAATGTACTTATTTTAGATTTCGGTTCGCAATATACTCAGTTAATTGCCCGCCGTGTAAGAGAATTAAACATTTACTGTGAAATTCATCCCTATAACAAAATACCTCAAAATTTAAACGACTTTAAGGCTGTAATCCTTTCTGGAAGCCCTTCTTCTGTTCGTTCAGATGAAGCACCACATCCAGATTTATCAGAAATTAGAGGTAAAAAACCTTTATTATCGGTTTGTTATGGAGCTCAATACTTAGCTCATTTCTCTGGAGGTTTAGTAGCTCCTTCTAATACTCGAGAATACGGTAGAGCCAACCTTTCGTTTATTAAAGAAGGAGAGGAATTCTTTTCTAATATTTCTGAAGGAAGTCAAGTTTGGATGAGTCATTCAGACACTATTAAAGAATTACCAACAAACGGAATATTGTTAGCTAGTACTCATGATGTAGAAAATGCAGCTTATAAAATAGAAGGTGAAACTACATATGCTATTCAATTTCATCCTGAAGTTTACCATTCAACCGATGGAAAACAATTATTACAAAACTTTTTAGTTTCAATTGCTGGCGTAGCACAAACATGGACACCAGCTTCTTTTGTTGATGAAACTGTATCTGGTCTAAAAGAAAAAATTGGTAATGATAAAGTTGTATTAGGTTTATCTGGTGGTGTAGATTCTACAGTAGCTGCTGTATTATTACATAAAGCAATTGGAAGTAACTTACATTGTATATTCGTAAACAATGGATTACTACGTAAAAATGAATTTACCGATGTATTGAAACAATACGAAGGAATGGGGTTAAATGTAAAAGGAGTTGATGCTTCGGCACGTTTTTTGGGTGCTTTAGCTGGATTATCTGACCCTGAAGCAAAAAGAAAAGCTATCGGTAAAGTTTTTATTGATGTTTTTGATGATGAAGCAAATCAAATTGAAAATGCTAAATGGTTAGCACAAGGAACTATTTATCCAGATGTAATAGAATCTGTATCAGTAAATGGTGGTCCTTCTGCAACTATTAAAAGTCATCATAATGTTGGAGGTTTACCTGACTTTATGAAACTTAAAGTAGTAGAGCCTTTACGTATGATTTTTAAAGATGAAGTTCGTCGTGTTGGTGCTTCTATGGGAATAGATAAAGATTTATTAGGTAGACACCCTTTTCCTGGACCTGGTTTAGCTATTCGTATTTTAGGTGATATTACTGCTGAAAAAGTACGTATATTACAAGAAGTTGACGCTGTGTTTATTAACGGTTTAAAAGAACATGGATTGTATGATAAGGTTTGGCAAGCTGGAGCTATATTATTACCTGTTAATTCAGTAGGTGTTATGGGAGATGAGCGTACTTACGAAAAGGTTGTAGCGCTTAGAGCAGTAGAAAGCACAGACGGTATGACTGCTGACTGGGTTAATTTACCTTATGAATTTTTGCAAAAAATATCAAATAAAATAATAAATAATGTAAAAGGTGTTAATAGAGTTGTTTACGACATTAGCTCTAAACCACCTGCAACAATTGAGTGGGAATAACGTTTATTTATAAAAACACTCGAAAAACACACATTAGAATATAGAAGCAGATGAAGAAATTACAATTTTTAATTTTAATCGGTATATTGTCATTTACCATTTCATGCGGGCAACAAAAACGTTATGTATCTTATAAAATCCAAGAGGGAGAAACTATGAGAGATGTAGCCAATCGTTTAGACATGAAAACTAAAGATTTACTTAGATTAAATCCTGATGTTGGTAGGAAACCTAATGCTAATACCGTTATTGTTATACCTAACCCTAAAATTAAAACTAATAATTCTTCATCTGATTCAAAAAAAGACTATGCTGTAGTTGAAGACGTTAAACCTGATGAAACTGAAACTACTACAAATAATGAACAAGAAAATCAGAACAGTGAGAACAACGATACAGATGTATTCCAAACTACAGTTGTTAAAAGCTACAAAACACACGAAGTAAAACCCGGAGAAACGGTATATAGGTTGACTAAACTTTATAACATTTCTAAAGATGAATTGTGTAAACTTAATCCTGAGTTTCCTGAAATAATAAATAACACTCTTAGCATTGGTCAAATACTTAAAGTAAAAGCTATAGAGGAAACCGTAACAATTAATAAAGAAGAAGTTTTAAAACAATATTTAACTCATACAGTAAAAAGTAAAGAAACTGTTTTTAGCTTAACTCGTTTTTACAACATAACAAAAAAACAGTTAATTGAACTAAATCCTGAATATCCGGATATAATAGATAACAATTTATCTATAGGTCAATTATTAAAAATTAAACCTATCAACGAAGTAAAAGAGAACGAAGAGTTTCTTTTTTATCAAGATAGTATACAAGAAAATGCCACTATAAACCTTTCGTTTTTACTTCCTTTTAAAACTAAAGAATATGATTCTTTAAATAATAAAAAGATTTTTAAAGACAATAGATTAGCAAATATGGTAACAGATTTTTATATGGGAGCTGAAATTGCTATTGACTCTTTAAAACAACAAGGTATTATAATTAACAGTTCAGTCTTTGACACAGGAAATAGAGGTGAAAATATTTCACAAATATTAGAAAATGATGAATTAGATACAGTTGATGTAGTTATAGGTCCTTTTTATTATGATAAAGCAGATAAAGTAGCTCAAAAATTAAGCGTTCCTGTTATTTTCCCTCATTACTCAAGCAATCAAAAAAACATAACATCTTCTAAAATAGTTAAAGTAGCCCCAGATAAATTATCTTATGCTAATTATTTGACTTCTTATTTAAAAGACAATTATAATGGAGAAAATATTTTCATTGTTGGTGATGGTAAAAGTAATTCTAATGTAACTATAAGTAGTATTCTTTCTTCGCTAAAAAAGCATGATTCAATAAATGCCATTCACATTTTAAAACCTAAAGATGGTTATATTAAAAGAGAGCGTTTTACAAATAAAATGAACGACCAAAAACATAATTGGGTAATTATTACTTCAGAAGATAAAGTAGCTGTAGCTGATGCTTTAAATAGCATGATTGGGTTACCTGATGAAGTTTCTGTTCAAGTTTTCACTACAAATAAAAATAGCTCTTATAATAACATAGATAATAATAAATTAGCGAACATTAATTTCACTTATGTATCTAACTCATTTTCTGATGAAAACTCAGATGATATAAAACTATTCTATAAAAAATTTAGAAGAAAAAATAATGCTTTACCTTCTGAATACGCTATTAAAGGATTTGATATAACATATGATATATTAATTCGATTAGCTTCTGGTAATGACTTAACAAAAACTTTTAAACAGGGAACCTCTTTACGAATTGAAAATAAATTTGATTACAACAAAAAGCTATTTGGTTCAACAAGTAATAAAGGCCTCTTTATTATAAAATACAATAAAGACCTGAGTTTAAGTAGACTTAAATAATAAAAAAGGATGATTTTAAAATCATCCTTTTTTATTTATACATTTCTTTATAATACTTCTGATATTCTCCGCTAGTTACATTATTTATCCAATCTTGATTCTCCAAATACCATTTACCGGTATGCTTTATAATCATAACCTGATCAACTGAATCAAAACAATCAACTCTATAAAATTAAGGTTCTTAAGATAATAACAAAAATTGTAGTCTTATTTTCTACATTATTAAGAGTACTCATTAACATCTAAGACAATCCATAGCACAAAAAAACATTATCATTTCCTATTAAATATTTATCTAAAATAAAGACTTAGTCCAAACTATCAAGTGATGACTAATCTATTTAATTCCAAATTCGCTACCAGAGTCTAATAGTTTAAAAAAAATCAGGTTTAGAAATTATTAAAATTTCTTTTATTCCTACAAGAATTAATACTCATAATGGATAATATATAATTGGTTTAAGATAAACAGAGAGTAACTGTTTTGATACTCATTTTTGTTATTGGATATAATCTTGTTTCTGATCCTCCTGCTAGTATTATGCCTTTAATATCTACAATAATTTTTATAAAAAAGTAAAAAAATGATACTTTTCAATTTTGCTAAGTTATAAATTAAATACTATTGAATATCTACTTAAAAGTAAAGAACCCAGAAAATTTTCTGGGTTCTTTACTTTTATTTTTTTATTAATTTATTAATTGCTTTTTCTATTCTTTCCTTATCCATTTCTGTTAAGTTAGATCCTGATGGCAAACATAATCCATCATTAAACAACTTTTCAGCTACATGGCTACCATAATAATCATATTTATTAAAAATTGGTTGTAGATGCATTGGTTTCCATAGTGGACGAGATTCAATACTTTCTTCTAGTAAACTAAGTCTTAGATCTTCTCTAGAAAAACCAACTGTATTTTCATCTATAATAATAGAACTCAACCAATGATTCGAAAAATAATTTTTAGATGGTTCTTTAAGTACAGTGATTCCTTCAATGCTTTCAAAAATATTTTGATAAAATTGGTTATTACTTCTTCTAAAACCAACATGTTTATCTAATACTTCCATTTGCCCTCTTCCAATCCCAGCAACAATATTACTCATTCGGTAATTATAACCTACATGCGAATGCTGATAATGTGGTGCATTATCACGTGCTTGAGTAGACAGAAAAATAGCTTTCTTCTTATCATCTAAAGTATTACAAACTAATGCTCCTCCTCCAGAAGTAGTTATTATTTTGTTTCCATTAAAAGATAAAATTCCAAAATCCCCAAAAGTCCCGCATTTTTGACCTTTATATGTAGATCCTAATGCTTCAGCCGCATCTTCAATTAGAGATATCTCATATTTTTTTGAAACATTAACTATTTGATCCATCTTCGCTGGCATTCCATATAAATGTACTACAATAATTGCTTTAGGTTTATTCCCTTTTGCTATTTTATCTTTAATAGCTTCTTCTAATGCTATGGGACACATATTCCAAGTATCTTTTTCACTATCTATAAAAATAGGGTTTGCTCCTTGATACCTTATAGGATTAGCAGAAGCAGAAAATGTCATACTCTGACAAATAACCTCATCGTTCAACCCTACATTAGATAAAATTAGTGCTAAGTGTATTGCTGATGTTCCAGATGCTAAACAAGCTACATTTGACTGTTCACCTATGTAGTTTTCTAAATCTTCTTCAAAACCATTTACATTTGGTCCTAAAGGAGCTACCCAATTAGTCTCAAAAGCTTCTTTTACATATTTTTCTTCTCCTCCTCCCATATGAGGTGATGAAAGCCATATTTTTTCATTCATTTTATTCTGATATTATATTAATTTGGATGAAATTTTTCTTGCCATTTTCTACAAAAAAAGCTGACTCCTTAATATTATTTGTAGTTAATCCTCTTAAAAGATTTAACAACTCCTTACCTTTATATTTTTTTTCTAAATCTATTTCTTGAATCCCTTCTAGATCTTTCTTTACATGTGAGGTTCCTTCAATTGTCTGCCGAACCCTAATAGGTTTTAAACTTACTAAATCATCAAAAGATTTGACAAAAACTTCAAATTCTTTTTTTAATACTTTTTTATATAGCAAATTTGCTGTGTCTTGACTTGAAACTTTAATTTCTTCTTGATAGATTATATCTCCTGCATCTAATTTCTTAGCCATAAAATGTAATGTAGCTCCATAAGGGGTTTCATCAATTATTGCCCAACTTGGTGTATGCCATCCTTTATTATAAGGCAAGTAAGCTGGATGTAAATTTAAAAAACCTACTTTTGGTGCTATAAGTAGTTCTTCAGAAATTATATATGGGAAATGAATACCTATTATATAATCTATATCTAGATTTTTAACTAAAGAAACCACTTCATTACTATTTACTTCTTTACCTTTAAAAACATTATTTAATTCTAAACCTGATATTTTTATTAACTCATCTGCATGAGACTGTTTTGAGTTATTAGAAACAAATAAAGCCATAGGTTTATACCCTCTAGACATAATATAAGTTAATATATCTACACTTATTTGTCTATCTCCTGCGAAAATATATTTCATTTTATTTTTTTATTTTTTTATAAAAATCAAGAGGGAAATTAAAAGAATTTTCTAATCTATCAAAAATAAAACTGCTTTCTATATTAGTTATTTTTTTTTCCTCTTCATGAAACTGTAAAAACCAGTCTTCTAAATGAAAAATATATTGAAAAACATCTTCTATCAATTCAGAATCACAAGAAAACTGAAGTTCTTTTAATAAAGATATAATTTCTTTATTTGAACTATATATTCTTTTAGCTTGGTAATATTTTTTTTGGTTTAAATATTCTTCATAAGCATATTGACTACGCTTATTTAAAATTAAAATTCTCTTAATTGTTTCCATTAAAATATTCTGTTGTTGCACTTCCTTCTTTATTAATACCTTCTGACTTAAAAACTTTTAAAATTGTTTTAAAAAAAATTTTAAAGTCTAATTTAAAACTGACATTGTTTACATAAAAAACATCAAATTCAAATTTTTTATTCCAATTTATATCATTGCGTCCATTAATCTGTGCCCAGCCTGTAATTCCTGGACGTATATTATGACGTTTTTTTTGTTCCTTTTTATATAAGGGTAAATACTCAATTAATAAAGGTCTTGGCCCAATTAAACTCATGTCTCCTTTTATTACATTTAATAACTGAGGTAGTTCATCTAAAGATGTTTTTCTTACAAAACCACCTATTCTTGTTAATCTTTTTACATCAGGTAATAAATTTCCTTTTGAATCTTTCTTATCATTCATTGTTTTAAATTTTATAATGTAAAAAACCTTTTCTCTTTTTCCTGGTCTTGACTGAAAAAAAAATGGTTTACCATTATTTGCG
Source organism: Tenacibaculum halocynthiae (assembly GCF_964512825.1). Taxonomy (NCBI): domain Bacteria; kingdom Pseudomonadati; phylum Bacteroidota; class Flavobacteriia; order Flavobacteriales; family Flavobacteriaceae; genus Tenacibaculum; species Tenacibaculum halocynthiae. The sequence goes on from NZ_CAZELG010000031.1 coordinate 115,801, forward strand.
AATGCTAACAATATAAAAACAATAATGAATATTGGACTAAGTAATATTAATCCTATTAATGATAATAAAAAATCTAATACTCTTTTAAAAAAAAACTTATACATTTTCTAAATTCTGATATTCTTTTAATAATTGATTCCAAAAAACTTTTCTTTCATAATTATCTTTGATAATTTTTCTAGAATTTTTTAATGAGTTTTTATAAAATTTTTCTTCATTAAGAAAAATTTTCATAATATTAAATAGTGCAATAGAATTTTTTAATGGTATGATTTTCCCATTTACATTTTCAAAAATTATTTCATTACATCCATTTATATTTGTAACAATTGAAGGCAACCCCATAGCACCTGCTTGCATTACGACATTCGGAAAACCTTCTCTATAACTAGGAAAAGTTAACACATTTGAAATTGAAAAATAAAGCCTTACGTCATTTTGAAATCCTGTTGTTAAAATTTTGTTGTTTTTATTAATAATAGTTTTAGTATTACGTTGTATAGGATCTAGATCGTCTTCATAAGGCCCTACAATTAATAACTTAATATTTTCTTCTGTATTACTTAATTTATCAAATGCAGCAACAAGTTCATTAATTCCTTTATCTCCAACAACTCTTCCTACAAATATAAAGACAAAATCTTTTTTATTAATACCTAAATTTTCTCTTAAATTTTGTTTATCCTTTTCAGAGAATAAATTAGGATCAAAGTAAGATGTGTCAATTCCATTTGAACTACCTTTACCTATAACCTTTAATTTCTCTTCTTTTATAAATTTATGTTTAAGAATAATATTCTTCAATCCATAAGAATTAGGGTAGACTCTTGTAGCGCAAGCATAGGTTAATTTTTCTACAAAATTTAAAATTTTTCTTTTTATTCCAGTTGCTTCTAATAATGGTAACCCAGCTACTGTATGTAATCTATTTGGAACCTTTGCAAAATATGATGCCAACATAGCTACAATACCAGCTTTCGGAGTGTGTGAATGAACAATTAGTGGTTTTTCTTTTTTTAAAAAACTATATAATTTATATGTAGCTTTTAAATCTTGTAAAGGTGTAATCTTTCTAGTCAATTCTAAATGAAAAACATCTACTCCTTGATTTTCACCAAATCTAAGTAATCTTTCTTTATCAGAAGATATCGCTTTAACTTGATAAAAATCTTTCATAAACTGTAATTGGTTTTCTAAAAGCTTTTCTAAAGATAATGGTACAGTAGTTACTCTAACTAATTTTTTCATTTAATAAAAATTCTATTTTTTCTAAAAAAAATTCAATTGACCTATTTTTTAATTCATTATCAAATAACTCTCTATTTTTGTCTGTATTATCTCTTAAAGATTTTTTTATTACATTAGCTAACATTACATGATTATTAGTATCAGCCATATATATCCCTTTTAAATCTTTAATTCCGCCAGCACATAAAGTTGAAACTACTCTGTTATTTTGTGAAATCATTTGTAATAAAACATTAGGAAAACCTTCTACTCTTGAAGATACAACGCATGTTGAAGCTTTATTAAAATAAGGATACACATTTTGAACAAAACCTTTTAACTTAATAGAATCTTCTAACTTATTTTGTTTTATTAGATTTTCTAAATTTACTCTTTCTTTTCCTTCTCCTAAAATAATTAAGTTTAAATTAATAAACTCTTCTTTAATTATTTTAAATGCTTTTATTAAAATATCAAATCCCTTTTCATTGATTAATCTTCCTGCAGAAACCATGTAAAAATCTTTATTAATCTCAATAGTCTCTTTTTCTTTCTGTTTTATTATAGCTAAATCAACAGGATTAGCTATTGTTTTCACTCTAATTTTACTAAAAACAGATGGTAGGTTCTTCTCAAATTCATTCAACATATTGTCAGTTTGACAAATTAAAAGATCGAGCTCTCTATAACCTAAATAATACATTAATTTATAAACATTTAGTTTCATCCCTGAAAACCTATTAAAAACAGTAGTAGACTCTCTTCCTATAAAATGTTTTATTTTAACTAGTCTTGTTTTTTTTAACAAACCTAATAAACCAGTTATTAAAACGTGAGATGTATAAGCATAATCAAAATTTTTAAACATCAATCTTAAGGGCAAGAATAACAATGATATAAATTCTAAATTAAACTTACTGTAACTAATTTTTACTTTATCTTTATTTTTTTCTTTTAAAAACTCCCAAGATTTAGTGGTTTGCTTTTTTAAAAAATAAATATAAATTTCGTTTTCCTTTACCTTATAATCGGCAATCATTTTTAAAACCTGCTCAGCTCCACCTAAAGAATCATTTGGCAAAACCATTAGAATTTTACCCATTTTATTATTAGTATTCATAAAATTAAACTGACAAAAAAAGTTCTTTATATTGTTCTAGAATAATTTTTGAAGAAAATTTAGAATTAACAGACTCTATTACTTTTTGCCTATTAAAACCCTCTTTATGTACCTGTATAAGTTTTTCTTCAAAATCTTTTTCTGAATCAAAAAAATATCCATTGATTCCATTTTCTATTATTTCTTTAGTTCCTCCTGGGCAATTATAGGCTAAAACAGGGGTTCCTACAGAACAACTTTCTAATAGTGCATTTGGAAAACCTTCTACATATGATCCTTGTATAAAAAAATCACTTTCATATAAGTATTTTAGCACATTTTTAGTAAAAGGTATATAAATTATGTTATTATCTATGTCAAGATTTCTTGCGAGTTCTTTTATTTGCTCCTCTTCTTTTCCACTCCCTATAATTCTGTAATTATAATTATAATCTTTGATCTTTGACAAAGCTTTTAATACCCTCTCATGTCCTTTTTCTTTACTCAGCCTCCCTATAGTAATAAAATTTATTATTTCAGGTTTTTCTCTGTTGTAATTTAAACTACTATTTTTTGTTATTGGATTATTGATGACCTTAAGTTTATTCGGACTTAATTTAAAATTATTTATAAAATCATTTTTCATATCTAATGACTGACACACAATTTTACTAAATCTAGAATAAATTAATCTATTAATTTTTTTTGGCAATATTTTTTTATGAGATACATAATTATTCATTGCAGATATAACACTCGCTTCACGAGCTATAAATACTACATTCCGAAATAAAAAAGAGAGTAACCCCATCAATAAATTAACATGTTGTATTGAACTAAAAACTACATTAGGTTTATCTTTTAATATAACTTTAATTATAGAAGGTATCGCTTTCAATAACCTATTTTTATTTAAATAAGTCACATCAATTTTTTCTGTACTATATACAGCATCTTTTTCAAAACCCAGAACAATTAATTTACAATTAAACAAATCTTTATCTAGCCTCTCAACTAAAAAAGAAATTACCCTCTCCGCTCCTCCAGCTTTTAAACTAGGTAAGAAAAATATTATCTTTTTTTTCATTTAAACTTGTTTGTAGTAACCAAATTCAATGTACCATTTAGCTAATACATATACCCTCCATATATAAGATGAGTAATCTCTTTTATTTAGCATATGATCAGTATACATTTTTTTAAACTTCTCTACATTTAAATTAGGTACTTGTTTTAAAAAATTATCTGTTAAAATAGAATCAAATTCTTCTTTTAATTCAACTCTTATCCATTCGGCTATAGGAACTGAAAATCCTTTTTTGGGTTGATTAAAAACTTCCTCTGGTATATACTCTTTAAGAATGTCTCTTAGTATTTTTTTCTTTTTTCCTTTTTCATATCTAAATTCTATTGGTAATGCTCTTGCTAATTCTATTATTCTATAATCAAGAAATGGACTTCGAATTTCTACAGAAAAAGCCATACTTGCTCTATCTACCTTAACATTACTATCGTTTTCTAACCAAAGCTTTATATTTAAGTCAGCTGTTTTTTGGTAATCATTATCAGATAAATTCATAAAATCATTATAATGTGACATCCAACCTAAATCTCTATTAAGCAATAATGAATTATATCCAAGAAAAATTCCTTCTATAAAATTTTTTGTTGATTTTGTCCTTAAAATCCTTTTTATTGGTTCTGCCCTATGTTTAAATATTAAGGGGAAAATAAAAAATGAAAAAATGTATCTTAAAAAATAAGGAATTTTAACTAATTTTTTAAACTTTGTAACCCAATCAAAATTATTATACCCTAAAAAACTCTCATCTCCTCCATCTCCAGAAAGAGCCATTGTTACGTTAGTCTTTGTTACTTTATTTAATAATAAAGAAGGTAATGCTGAGCTATCTGCAAATGGCTCATCATAAGTTTCAACCAACTTTGGTAACATTTTTAAAATATCTTTTGGTTTACATGTAATTTCAGTATGATCTGTTCCTAAAATATTTGAATACTGTTTAGCTACTTTACTTTCATCATACTTAGGGTCTTCAAAACCAACAGAGAATGTTTTAATTTTATTTACAAAAGATTCTTTTGAAGCTAAACTTGTTACAAGTGCTGAATCAATTCCTCCTGATAAAAAGCTACCAAATGGAACATCTGACTGAAGTCTAATTTTTACTGCATCTTTTAAAAGATCATGAACTCTTTCTTTTGCTTGCTTATATGTTATATCTTTAACTTTTACTTTTTTTAAACTCCAATATTTTTCTTCTTTTTTTGTTCTATTCTTTAAGTCTATTATTAAATTATGTCCAGGTTTTAACTTATAAACATCTTCAAATATAGTCAAAGGGCTTGGGATGTAGCAACAATCTAAATAAGCCGAAACAGCTTTTTTATTAATTATTTTCCCTTTTGATATTGGCCTTAGTTGACTACATATTTCAAAAAAACCATCTTTCCAATAATAATAGAACGGTTTTACTCCTAACCTGTCTCTTGAACAAAAAACCTCATTTTTTTCAACATCGTAAATAGCGAAAGCAAACATTCCGTTTAGTTTACTTATCATTTTTTTCCCCCATCGATCATATGCCTTTAACAAAACCTCAGTATCCCCTTCAGTATCAAAAGAATAACCTTCAGCACACAATTCTTCTTTTACATCTAAATAATTATAAATTTCGCCATTAAAGACTATACTCAAATTTTTGTAATGCATTGGCTGATGAGATCTTTCATCTAAATCTATAATTGCAAGTCTTAAATGCCCTAAAGTTAAATTATTCTTTTTCTCAATTCCTGTATAATCTGGTCCGCGAAACTTGATTGAATTTAATTGTCTTTCTACTTCTCTTTTTTCTTTAGCTATGTTACTAATATAAATCCCACACATTTTATTTCAAATAATCTTTAATTTCACTGTTAACAACTTCATTAATTCTATCCCTGTAACTTTTGGATAAATCTAAATCTAAATCACTTATATTATTCTTTAAAACTCTATTTTTATACTGTTCATAAGAACCTATTATTTTAGCTGGGTTCCCTCCTACAATAACTCCACTTGGTATAGATTTTGTGACTACACTACCTGCAGCAACAATTACATTTGATTCTATTATAACTCCTGGCATAATAATTGAATTTACCCCAATAAAAACATTATCTTTAATTATAACCTTTTTATAAAGATATCTTCTTCCTTTTTCATCTCTTATTAACCAATTACCTCCATCATGAGTCAATAAGGTTACATTTGACGTAACAGTTACATTGTTTCCTATTTCAATAAGCCATGGTTCTGAACCAAATCTATGAGAATATATTCTACAGTTACTTCCAACTTTAACTCCTTTATAATTTGCATAAGCTGCTCCACCTTTTAAAAAAAGGATTAACAATTCTTTTACTTTAATAAATAACCTCATTCCGTTTGTTTTTTTTGAATAAAAATAAAATTGTCATTATGAAAAAACCTTCTACATATTTAAAAAGTAGAGGTTCTTTAAATTCAAGCCCTAAAATAATAACACATAACAAGGTCGTTTTTATTAAACCTAATGAATAACTAAATTTTCTTACAATATAATATATAAAGGAAAAATAAAAAATAAATGTAAATATTAATCCTATAGAATAATATGTTTGAATAAAACCAGAATCATGTCCTGATGTATTAATTCCATTTATAGCAATAGTTCCTGTCCCTAAAAAAAATAATTTTAAAGTCAATTCTGGGATATTTTGTTTATATAAAAGAGCATTAACTGTCTTATTATCCTTAACAACAAATGCATCTGACAACCAATTAACAAAATATTCTGATGAAAAGCCTTCTATAGAATTTAATTGGCTTGTGAATACTTTACTCAATGTTAAACTAGAAAAAACAAACAAAAATGTGAAGAGTAAATATATCATTATTTTTTTTAAACTTACAGTGTAATACATATAAGTTCCTAAAAACAATAATGATAAAAGCAAACCTGTTCTACCAATAAATATAGTACTTATTATACATATAATTATTAAAATCACTACTATTGATTTGTTTTTTGTTTTTTTATCACCCAGATAAATAAGCCCCACCCCTACACCTAAAGACTGAACTAAAGATAATGCCGCACCAGATGAAGAGCTTAACCCTAAGGCTCTATATAAATTTTCTGAAGAAAAATTTGCTCCAAAAAAAATTATACTATCAAAAAAAATTTTAAGAGAAGGATTAAAAAAACCATATATTAAAATCAATGACTGAATACTCGTTGCTAATAATATACTTTTTAAAAGCATTTGTTTATCTTTAATTTTATGAAGAATAAGACCTGAACCTAACAAGCTATATAATATAAAAAAAAGAAACCTTGAAAACTGAGTGAAATCCTCAGAGAATAGTGATTCTATAAAAGCTATAAACAATAATAATAGACATACTTTAAATAAAAAACCAAATTGTTTAAAAATTCTCGGGAGCTCTTTTAAGTTTGTTAAAATTAAATATAATATTACAATTCTTCCTGTTGTAACACTGGGTATAAATTTAAAATTAATGTCATATATTAAGAAAAATATGAGACTTGTATTTACAAGTAAATTTAATTTTTTAAACATTTTTTTTAAACATTAAGTTTATTAAAAAAAGTAATTTAAAGAAACGGTAAGTTATTTTAAATCTGTTTTGTTTTGTTTTATTATACTTATATATGTATAATTCTATTTTATTTTTTAGATAAAAATATTTTGAATACTTATAGTCAGAATATCTGTTAATATTTTCACAAATAACTTTTATTGATTTTATTTTTTTTAAATCATTTTTATTTTGAACTGAATTGGTTATTCCGCCTTCATGCCTCCTATAAACAGATGTAAACTCATTTAAATGATACAAATCACCCTTTAATAAAATAAGGAGAAATAATGGAATATCTGCCTGAATTAATTCTTTATTATATAGAAAATCTGGCAAACTTACTTTCTTAAACATAACTGTTGAAGTATGAAAAAAAAGTTGATATAAGTAGTCTTCAAATTTAAAAACATTTCTTTTTTTATCCCATCTCCAATCATATTTTTTAAAATCAGAATTATTACTTAATTCTACAACATTTGATGTTACTATTGAATATTTTGGATTATTCTTTAAGATTTCAAAACTTTTTTGTAATTTATATTTATCTATCCAATAATCATCTCCTTCACATAAAGCGAGATACTCGGTTTTGGCTTCTTTAATTGTATCAAACCAATTTGCTAGCATACCTACATTACTTTCCCTTTCAATTACTCTAATCATCTCAGGATATTTTTCTTGATACTCCTTACATATCAAAAGTGTATTATCAGTAGATTTATCCTCACCGATAATTACTTCAAAATCAAAATCTGCTTTTTGTGAAACAATACTTTCAATACACTCAGCTATAAAACCTTCATGATTATAAGCAATAATACAAACAGAAACTTTTTTCATCATTCTTCTTCTAATTGGATTTTTAAGAATATTTTTTTGTTTGTATTAGGGTCAATAAAAAAAGCATTACTATATTCTCCATGAGTTAATGCTCGTAATAAATTGATTAAATTCCCTGCCTTATAATTTCGATTTAAATCAATTTCACACAATTCATTGAAATCTTTTTTAAGAAATATATTATTATTATTATTCTCAGGAATTACAGTTTCAAAATTGTTCTCAAGAATATTTACTAAATTTTCTTTTAACAATTCTATTTCAGCTGTGATAACTTTATTGTATAACGTTAATGATGTATCAGCATTAGTTTTATCAACAAATTTTCTATCTATAATATTTCCGTGGTCTAGTTCTTCATCTATTTCATGAATAGTAGCACCAATGGGCAAATTATTTATTATAGCAAAGACTTGTGGATACCATCCTCTATTAATTGGATTATATCCTGGATGTACATTAATGCACTTTATTGTATTTACCAATTTCGGAGGGAATATTTGCTTACAATGAATTGAAAAAACTAAATCATATCTCTCACAAACCTGATCAACAACATTAGTATCTTTTAGGTTCTTGATTGTGACATTACTGTCCAATTTAGACTTAAACATTTCTATATCAGAAAATGGACTTATTGAAAAGGTCCAACTAACTTCTTTTAAACATAAATCTAAAGCTAATCTTTCAAATTCTTTACATAAAAAAGCATTATCTGAAATTATAAGTATATCTTTAAAATACATCCTTAATTATTTTGCACTCTTAATATTAATCTACTAATCATATCTACCGTTTCAATATCTAATTGACTATAAAAAGGAAGGCATAAAATTTTTTTAGATAACTCATCTGTTACTGGTAATATTTTACGTTCAACATATGGTAAACTATCAGCTAATGAAGGGAAAAAATATCTTCTAGTAAATATATCATATTTCTCAAGGTACTTCATCGTATTAAGCATTTGAATTTCAGACTCAAAGACAAGAGGATAATATGCATAATTATTTTTACTTTCATTATGCCACTTAGGTTTAACGGCTTTTAATGATCTTAAATTATTACTGTATCTTTCAAAAATCTCTTTTCTTTTTTGATGAATTTCATTTATATGAGTAAGGTTTACTAACCCCATTGCAGCATGAAACTCAGAGTTTTTACCATTAATTCCTAACTCACTAAAACTTTCAGAAGTTTCAAATCCAAAATTTCGCATATACGAAATTTTTTTTATCAAATCAGAATTTCTAGAAAAGATTAACCCTCCTTCAATACTATGGTATAATTTTGTAGCGTGTAAACTACAAATAGAGATATCTCCATAATCAAATATAGACTTATCTCCTATTCTTACACCAAATGAATGAGCTCCATCATAAATAACTTTTAGCTTATATTTTGACGCTAACTTACTTATTTTTTCTACATCACATGGATTACCATAAACATGAGTTGCTAATATAGCCGTTGTTTTATCAGTTATAGCTTCTTCTATTTTAGAAGTATCTATATTTAATGTTTCTTTACATATATCTACAAAAACAGGTGAACAACCTTCCCAAACTATTGAACTAGTTGTTGCTACAAAAGAAAAAGGTGTAGTAATGATTTCACCCTTTAGATTTAAAGACTTAATTGCCATTTGTAAAGCAATTGTACCATTTGTAACATATAATAAGTGGCTTACATTTAAATGCTTCTTCAATTTTAACTCTAATTCATTGGACAAAGGCCCCATATTTGTTAACCAATTACGCTTCCATATATCAGAAACATATTTATTATACTCTTTTTTAGGTGGCAAAAATGGTTTAACTACAGGTATCATCTATTAATTTTTATTAGATATTTTTTTACAAGAAGGTATGAGGGGAGCTTAATCAACTCACTAAACAAAACTAGTGAAATTATATACACGAAAGACTTAAATAAAATAGAAAGTAAGATATTACTCTCAAATTCAATATTCATAAAAAAAACTTTAAGAATAGCAGATATTAGAATAATTAAAAAATTTTTCATTATTAAAAAAAACTGTTCTTTATTTCCTATCATTATAATTCTTGAAGTCGTTGAAATATTAACATATAGAGAAAAAATGCTAATAATAACATTTCCATATACTAAACCTAATATTCCATATTGTATCGCAAAAAACACAATAATTATTGCAAAAATTTTCTTTATTATTTCTATTTTTAAAAACAAGTCACTTCTACCATATAAATTCAACATATTAATATTTAAAGTATGCACGGGATAAAATGCAAATGAAAAAATGAGTATGTTAAATATAGGTATAGAAGTTAACCACTCATCTCCTAAGACTCCCTTTATTAAATCATTAGAGATCAAAAATAACAATCCTGAAACTATGAACGAAAAAAACGAAATAACCTCTAGTGATTTTTTAAAAATCGTTAAAACTTCTTCCTTTTTATCTTTTATTTTAGCATAAAAAGGCAAAGTAACTTTAGATATAATACTCGAGAAAATCGAAATTGGGTAACTATTAAGCGTAAACGCTCTTTCATAATAACCAAGCATTTTAGCATTAAAAAACTTACCGATTAATATATTATTTAAATTATCAAAAATAACATTTAATTGACTCGATAACATTAACTTATACCCAAATTTAAAATGTCTTAAAAAGAGTTTTTTATCAAATAATAAATCTGGGCTCCATTTAACCCCAATCCAATAAACAATAGTCGAAATTATTTGGTTTAACAAAAACAAAACAACCAAACTCCATATTCCCCAACCGTTATATGCCAAATAAATTGCAACAACTGAACTTATTATATTTCCTGGCATATTAAACAAAGTGATTTCTTTAAACTTCATATTGACTGTTAATCTAACAATATGAATCGATTTAAAAGAAATTATAATAAAACCTAATGAATAAATTTTAATGACGTTTTCTAATATTGGTTCTTTATAAAATTGTGCTATATATGATGAGCAAATAAAAACAATCACATAAACTAAAATACTAACGAAAACGTTAGCCCAAAAAACAGTAGAAAAATCTTCCCTTAACGGAGATTTCATTTTAAGAATTGAGGTCGACATTCCTCCTTCAATAAGTGAGTTACCAATAGCTATAAAAACTGTAATCATACCTATTAATCCAAACTCTGTCGGACCTAAAACTCTTGCAAGTAAAATTGTTGTTATAAAATAGAGAGCTTTATTTATTAAAAGGTCTAAAAAAGTCCAATAAACTCCCTTAATAGCTGATTTAAAAAAATTCAATGTCTTAAAACTTTTATTCTTTAATTATCCTTCTTAAATAATCATAATAATCTCCTTTTTTGCCAAGAATATTCTTTTTTATTTCTCCTGAAGATATCCAATTTAAAGTGTGTGATATTTCTTCCAGGCAAGCAATTTTTAATCCAGTTCTTTTTTCTACAGCTTTCACAAATTCGGTAGCTTCAGTTAATGATTCATGTGTTCCTGTATCCAACCAAGCATATCCTCTACTAAGGATTTTCATTTTTATTTTTTTTTGCCTTAAGTATTCTTGATTTACAGTTGTAATTTCTAATTCTCCTCTATCAGAAGGTTTTACTTTTTTTGCTATTTCAATTACAGAATTAGGGTAAAAATATAGCCCAACCACTGCAAAATTTGATTTTGGTTCTTTTGGTTTTTCTTCTATACTAATTACATTATTATCATTATCAAAATCTGCCACACCATACCTTTCAGGATCTATAACATAATTACCAAAAACTACTGCTTTATTTTCTTTTATTACAGTTTCTTTTGCTCTCTTCAACAATTTTTGAAAACCAGACCCATAAAAAATATTATCTCCTAATATTAAACTGACATCATCATTCCCTATAAATTTTTCTCCTATAATAAAAGCTTGTGCCAAACCATCAGGTGAAGGTTGTTCTGCATATTCTAAACTAATACCTAATTGACTTCCATCTCCTAGTAATTTTTTGAAGTGTGGTAAATCTTGAGGTGTGGATATAATTAAAATTTCTTTTATTTCTGCTAACATTAAGACAGAGAGAGGATAATATATCATTGGTTTATCATAAATAGGTAATAATTGTTTACTAACACTAATAGTTAATGGGTGTAGCCTTGTTCCCGAACCTCCAGCTAAAATTATTCCTTTCATATTTTTTGTGAATTTTATTACTTATTAAAATCTTAAGAATACTGTTTTTTATAATAATTCTTATACTCTCCAGACGTTACATTTTCCAACCACTCTCTATTATTAAGAAACCAGTCTATCGTTTTTGATAATCCTTCTTCAAAAACAAGGCTAGGAGCCCAACCTAATTCTTTATTAATTTTTGTTGCGTCAATTGCATATCTCAAATCATGACCAGGCCTGTCTTTTACATAAGTTATCAATTTCTCTGAAGTTCCTTGGGCTCTATTTAATTTAGTGTCCATTAATTTACATAACAGAAGAACTAAATCTATATTTTTCCATTCGTTAAAACCACCAATATTATATGTCTCTCTATTAATTCCTTTATGAAATACTGTATCAATAGCATTTGCATGATCTATTACATATAACCAATCTCTAGTGTATTTTCCATCTCCATAAACTGGAAGTGGTTTTTCTTCTATGACATTATTTATAAATAATGGGATTAATTTTTCAGGAAAATGATTAGGTCCATAATTATTTGAACAATTACTAATAACATAAGGCATATTATATGTTTCTCCATAAGCTCTAACAAAGTGATCTGAACTGGCTTTAGAAGCTGAATAAGGTGAATTTGGATCATATGAAGTTTCTTCTGTAAACAAGCCTGTTTCCCCTAAAGCTCCATAAACTTCATCTGTACTAACATGATAAAATCGTTTATTCTCCCAATTCTTTTCCCATAGATTTTTAAATTCGTTTAATAAAATCATTGTTCCTAGAATATTGGTTTTCGCAAAAGCCAAAGGGTCTTTTATTGAACGATCTACATGAGATTCAGCAGCCAAGTGTATTACATTATTAAATTGATATTCACTAAAAATATTTTTTATATATGTTTCATCAGTAATATCACCATGCAAAAAAGTATAATTAGAACTTCCTTCTATATCTTTCAAATTCCCTAAATTACCGGCATAAGTTAATTTATCTAAATTATAAATATTATAATCTGGATATTTATTCACAAATGTTCTAATAACATGTGACCCTATAAATCCTGCCCCACCTGTAATAAGTATATTCTTCATATTTTACTTTTTTAATACTCTATAAGTTATCCTTTTACATTAAATATACATTTAACACTATAATAACTTTATTCAAATTACTTTAATTTAAAACTCTTTTAGTCCTTAATTAATAAGTTTTTTATTTCTTCCCTATCTGAAAATACTCAAAACCTATTTGGTCAAGGTTAAATCCATTATATTGATTTCGCCCATCAAAGATAATAGTATTTTTCATTAAAAGTTGTAATCTATTGAAATCTGGAGAACGAAATTCTTTCCATTCAGTCAATAAAATCATGGCATCTACCTCTTTTATCGCTTCATATTTATCCTTAGCATAAAACACCAAAGACTCATCAAAATAATATTTTTTAGAATAACTCATAGCTTTTGGATCATATACCCTAATTTTAGCTCCTCTTAACAACAATTCCTTAATAATAAAAATTGATGGAGCTTCACGCATATCATCAGTTTCTGGCTTAAAAGACAAGCCCCAAATAGCAAAAGTCAAGTCAAATAAATTTTCCCCAAATTTCTTTATTATTTTATCTAAAAAAAACTTCTTTTGATTTTTGTTTACTTCATCAACCGAAACTATTAACTGGGGATTATAACCAGTCTCTTTTCCTAGTTGAATTAGTGCCGAAATATCTTTTGGAAAACAAGTTCCTCCATACCCTACACCAGGATACATAAAATTATAACCAATTCTAGAATCGGAACCTATACCTATTCTAACTTTATTTATATCAGCTCCAGTATTCTCACATATATTAGCCATTTCATTCATAAATGAAATTTTTGTCGCTAACATTGCATTAGCTGCATATTTGGTCATTTCAGCAGAAGCGATATCCATTGTTATAAGTCGATCATATGTTCTAAAAAAAGGACTATATAATTCCTTCATTTTTTTGAAAACATTGTCTTTTTCTGCCCCTATAACAACTCTATCTGGTTTCATAAAATCATTAATTGCAGCTCCTTCTTTTAAAAACTCTGGATTCGAAACCATATCGAATCTAACTCTTATTTTTCTTTCTTTAATACCCTTTTTTATAATCTTTTCTATTTTATTAGTTGTACCTACCGGGACTGTAGATTTAGACACTATAATTTTATAAGCATTAATACTTTCTCCAATAATATTTGCTACATTAAAGACAGCCGATAAATCCACTTCTCCGTTCTTATCCATAGGAGTTCCTACAGCCACAAAAACTATATCAGATTCTTCTATTGCTCTCTTAGTATCAATAGAAAAAGACAATGTCTTATGTATATTATTCTGAATTAACTCCTTTAAACCAGGTTCGTAAATAGGTATTATCCCATTATTAAGCTTCTCTATTTTTTGTTTATTTTTATCTACACATATAACTTCGTTTCCCATTTCTGAAAAACAAGTTCCTACAACTAATCCAACATAACCTGTACCTATAACTACTAACTTCATCTATTTAATAAAAGGATGCTTCTCTCCCTCTCTTTTCAAATCAATATTTCTAATATCATATACAATTTCAATTGATGGTCTTGCATCCAGTAACCCAAACCCATTTCCTTCCAAAACACCTCTATAACTCTCTGTATGTAAACCTGTAAAACCTCCACTAAATTCAACTTCATCTCCATCAATAGTTATTGATCGATAAACCCTCTGCCCTTTTTCTTTAATTTCTTTTGGCAATGAATCTTCATTAATTGATAAAAACCATCGTACTCTAGCTTTTTTAAATTCTAAATACCCAGCTGATTTATCTTTTTCTCTCAAGTGCACAATACTTTCTTGTACATCACCAAAAACCCAAGATAACATATCATAAAAATGAATTCCTATGTTTGTAGCAACACCACCTGACTTACTTTTATCTCCTTTCCAAGAAACATCATACCAATTTCCTCGAGAAGTTATATATGTTAAATCTACATCATACTTCCCTTTTTTATCCTTGCCCTCCTTCTTTACCTTGTCTTTCAAAGCCAAAATACTTGGATGTAGACGTAACTGAAGAATTGTATTTATTTTATTCCCTGATTCTTTTTCAATCGCTTCAAGCGCGTCTACATTCCATGGGTTTAATACTAAAGGCTTTTCACAAATAGCATCTGCTCCTCTTCGTAACGCCATTCGTATGTGTGAATCATGTAAATAATTTGGTGTACAAATACTTACATAATCTAATGAAATATTTTGCTGACGTTTTATTTTTTCTATATGACGATCAAATCGTTCAAATTCCACAAAAAAATCTGCATTAGGAAAATAACTATCCATCACACCTACACTATCAAATTTGTCTAAGGCAGCAATTAAATTATTGTCCGTATCTTTAATCGCTTTTAAATGACGTGGAGCTATATAACCTGCTGCTCCTATAAGTGCAAAATTCTTCTTCACTATAAATTTTTGTCTCTTATTGTATCAGAAAGTATATTCTTAACATCGTATACAACAGATTTTTCTTTCTTTATCAACGAAAAATCTAGCTCTTTAAATTCATTATGAGCAACCGTTAATACTATTGTATCAAATCTATCTGATGGTAACTCTTTCAAAGAAACCAATCCATATTCATGAGCTACTTCTTCTTCATTTGCCCATGGATCATATATTATGACATTAGTACCGTATGATTTTAAAGCTGACACTACATCTACAACTTTCGTATTTCGTACATCAGGGCAATTCTCTTTAAAAGTTATCCCTAACACTAATACTTTAGCATCTTTTATTCTTACATCTTTATTTATCATTAGTTTAACAACCTCAGATGCCACATAATCCCCCATGCTATCATTCAAGCGTCTTCCTGCTAAAATTATTTCTGGGTGATATCCATATTCTTGGGCTTTCTGAGCTAAATAATAAGGGTCTACACCAATACAATGCCCCCCTACTAAACCAGGTTTAAATGGTAAAAAATTCCATTTCGTTCCTGCTGCTGCCAAAACATCATGCGTATTAATATCCATTAAACCAAAAATCTTAGCTAGTTCGTTCACAAAGGCAATATTAATATCTCTTTGTGAATTCTCTATTACCTTTGCTGCTTCTGCTACTTTTATTGTAGGAGCTAAATGAGTTCCAGCTGTTATAACTGATTTATATAATTCATCTACTTTTTTTCCTATTTCTGAAGTTGATCCAGAAGTAACTTTTAATATCTTCTCAACAGTATGTTCTTTATCTCCTGGATTAATTCTTTCGGGCGAATATCCTCCATAAAAATCTTTATTAAATACTAATCCAGAAACCCTTTCTAATACAGGAATACATTCTTCCTCTGTAGCTCCAGGATACACAGTTGATTCATAAACCACAACGTCTCCTTTCTTCAATACTTCCCCAACAGTTTCACTTGCTTTTATTAAAGGGATTAAAACAGGCCTATTGTTTTTATCTACTGGTGT
The DNA here is from genome assembly GCF_964512825.1 of Tenacibaculum halocynthiae. Taxonomy (NCBI): domain Bacteria; kingdom Pseudomonadati; phylum Bacteroidota; class Flavobacteriia; order Flavobacteriales; family Flavobacteriaceae; genus Tenacibaculum; species Tenacibaculum halocynthiae. Next base: position 132,243 of record NZ_CAZELG010000031.1, read on the forward strand.
TGGCACTGTAATTATATAATAATTGCAATCCTTTATATCCTCTAACAATGTTGAGCAAAACAACCCATTCCTATTAGACGATTTATTCACTAATACAGATTGCAACACTTCATCTGAGACTTCTAGAGTAGAATCAGTTCCTGACATTAATTCAGATACTCTTTCTTTGTTTATATCAAAACCTATTACTGAATATTTTGTTGCAAATAACCTTGCTAATGGTAGACCTACATACCCTAATCCTATTATTGCTATTTTTGGTTGTTTCATTTTTCTTTTTATAAGTTTTCCCAATACCACTTTACAGCTTCTCTAAGCCCTTTTTGTAAAGAGAACTGAGGGTTATAATTTAATAAATCTTTTGCTTTCTCTATGCTTGCATGTGAATGAGGTATATCTCCTGCCCTATTTGGACCGTGTTTTATTTCTATTTTTGCTATTGATTCATTAAATTCAGAAAGATACTCTTTTAAATACCCAACTAAATCATTTAATGTATTACGGTCACCAAAAGCAACATTATAAACTGTCTTCACAGCTTCCTTTTTGCTAGCTACTAAACTTAATAAATTTGCTTGAATTACATTATCTATATATGTAAAGTCTCTAGAATATGTTCCATCTCCATTTATCACTGGAGATTCACCAGCCATTAATTGACTAACAAACTTAGGTATTACTGCAGCATAAGCTCCATTAGGATCTTGCTTTCTTCCAAAAACATTAAAGTAACGCAACCCTATTGTTTCTAACCCATAAGTTGATGAAAAAATATCTGCATATAATTCATTTACATATTTTGTAATTGCGTAAGGTGACAAAGGTTTACCAATAACATCTTCTACTTTTGGCATTGACTCAGAATCTCCATATGTAGACGAACTTGCTGCATACACAAAACGCTTTACACCTGCATCTCTTGACGCCACCAACATATTCAAAAACCCTCCAATATTCACATCATTCGAAGTAACTGGATCTTTTATAGAACGAGGAACCGAGCCTAATGCTGCTTGATGTAAAACATAATCGACTCCCTCTACTGCTTTTTCACAATCTTCAAGATTACGAATATCCCCTTTTATTAACTTAAAATTAGAATCCTTTTTTAAAAGCTCTACATTTTCTAATTTACCTGTTGCAAAATTATCCAAACAAACTACTTGGTTATTTTTCCTCAACAATTCTTCACAAAGATTAGAACCAATAAATCCCGCTCCTCCTGTAACTAATATCTTCTTTCCAGAAAGGTTTATATCCATAATTTTTAAATAAAAAATTTAAATTCTTTTTCAGCCAACGAATATACTAAAATCTACATTAACTAAATATTATTAAAAAAAATAAAATCCTCTTCAAAAAAAAATGAAGAGGATTATTTTATTGTGGGCGCGAAGGGATTCGAACCCCTGACCCCTTGGGTGTAAACCAAGTGCTCTGAACCAACTGAGCTACGCGCCCTTATTGCAATTAACTATTCAAGGTTGTGGGCGCGAAGGGATTCGAACCCCTGACCCCTTGGGTGTAAACCAAGTGCTCTGAACCAACTGAGCTACGCGCCCTTGCTTATTAATTGCGGGTGCAAATATATAACTGTTTTTTAAAACTACCAACAGTTTTTTTAGTTTTTTTTCATAAAACTTCTGCAACAACAAATGTACTCCCTCCTATATACCCTACGTCACTTTTCCCCATCCTTAGCATCATCTCCTTAACCGCCTCTTTTACAGATAAAAAAGAATCACCTTTCAAATTAAAACCTTTAGCTTTCTCTTTTAATTCAATTTCCGACAATCCTCTTGGAATATTTGGTTTACAAAAATAATATTTTGCGTTTTTTGGAAACATCGGTAATATCTCTTCTAAATTTTTATCAGATACAACTCCTAAAACAATATGTATTTTTTCAAATTTTTCTTTTTTAAGTTGATTTAATACATAAAATAATCCTTCTTTATTATGAGCAGTATCACAAATTACCCTAGGAGACTCCTGTAATATTTGCCATCTCCCTTTTAAATTTGTGTTTTTTACTACACTCAACAGACCATTTATTATATTTTCTTCTGTCACAGAAAAATTCTTCAACTGTTTTATCACCTCAACAGCTGTTTTTGTATTCTTTGCTTGATAATCTCCTAATAGATCTGTTTTATACTTACTTTTTATATCGGATGCAAATATTATTTCTGAGTTACATTCTTTAGCTTTGTCAATAAAAGTAGTAGTTGTTTCTTTTTGACGTTCTCCAATTACAACTGGAACATTTCTTTTTATTATCCCTGCTTTTTCAAAAGCTATTTCTGACATAGTTTCTCCCAAAAACTGCGTATGATCCAAACCTATATTGGTAATCACTGACACTTCAGGGGTTATTACATTTGTTGAATCTAATCTTCCTCCTAAACCTACTTCTATTACTGCAACATCAACTTTTTCTTTTTTAAAAATATCAAAAGCCAACCCAACTGTCATTTCAAAAAACGATAACCTTTGGCTTTCCAAAAATGTTTTATTTTCTGAAATAAAATTTACAACTGTATCTTTAGAAATTTCTTCACCATTAACTCTAATTCGTTCTGTGAAATTTTTTAAATGAGGAGAAGTATATAATCCTACCTTATATCCGGCTTCCTGTAATATTGATGCCAACATATGACTTGTTGACCCTTTCCCATTCGTACCTCCTACATGTATCGTTTTAAACTCCCTATAAGGGTAATTCAAATGATTTGAGAATGCTTTTATATTCGTTAAATCTTTTTTAAACGCTGTTTTACCTTCCTTTTGATACATAGGTAACTGCGCAAACATCCAACTTAAAGTTTCTTGGTAGTTCATTAGCTATAATTGAATCATCTAAATGAAATATTTAGACAAAAATATTAAGTTACTTCGATTATATTTATAAAATTATTGAGATAAGGAAAACTTATATACAATAGTTCCTTTTTGTTTAGTTGGTGCATTACTATCAGGGTTCCACTTTGTTCTTAAAGCTGCCTCTTTTGCAGGTTTCAATAAACAAGGAGCTGTATTTGTTGATCCCTTTACCCCGGCTATAGCTTTTATCACTTTACCGTTTTTATCTACTTCTATACTTACAACTACCACTCCCTCTTCCTGGCAGTCGGGCTTTTTAATTGGTTTAGAAACGGCTTTTCTTCCAGCTAAATTATAGTTCCCTCCAGAACCACTTCCTGAATTACCATAATATTTAGAGGAATTCGGATCTCCATCTTTATTCCCTTTAACACCTTGCTTTGAATCATCTCCCTCGCCTGTATTTGCTCCATCTTTTGATGTACCATTTAGCAAACTATTCAATGCATCCTTTGTAGCTTTTGAAGGCTTAGGTTTTGGTTTTTCTTTAGGCTTAACTTCTTTAGGTACTTCTTTTACTTTTTCTTTTTTTTCCTTACTTTTTTCTACTACTGGAACATCTTTAGCAGTATCATCTGTAATTACTTCCTCTTTAATTGTTTCTGAAGGAGTTTCTTCAACCTTCTCTTCAACAACTTCTTCAACTTTTTCAGATACTGACTGTTTTTTAGTTTTTTCAACAGGTTCTCCACTTCCTACATTAGAATTACCAAAATTAATAGCTAATCCGTACTCTATTGGTGGATCAAGATATTTCATTCCATAATTAAAAATCCCAAACAACAATAATAACAGTATAACTGCTGTTATTACTGCTGACTTTTTCTTATGTTTTGTATCTAATATCGACATATTTATTTGCCTTTTACAGCTAAAATCATTTTTAATTTATTCTTATTCGCTATATCAATAACCTTCATTACATTTTTGTAAGGAACATTCTTATCTCCTCTAATAACTACTGTTTTCTTTTTATCCCCTCCTACTTTAGACAAAATCTCTCTTTCTAAGTTAGCAACATTCACTTTAGATTTATCAATATAGAAAGCCGAGTTCTTAGTTATGGTTACTGCAATAGAAGTATTGTTTTCAGTTTTACCACCTGCCTTAGGCAATAAAACATCAATTGCACTTACTGTAACCAACGTTGAAGTAAGCATAAAAAATATTAACAACAAAAAAACAATATCAGTCATTGACGACATGTTAAAACTTGGATCTACTTTATTTCTTCCTCTTAAGTTCATTATACAGGCTCATTTAAAAGATCTAAAAACTCTACCGATTTAGCTTCCATTTGATAAACTACCTTATCTGTTCTAACTACCAAATGATTGTATGAAATATAAGCTATAATTCCCACAATTAAACCTGCTACAGTTGTTGTCATGGCTGTATATAACCCATCAGATAACATTTTTATATCTATTTGACCTCCTGCATTCGCTATTTCATGAATTGCAACTATCATTCCAATTACTGTTCCTAAAAAACCTATCATTGGTGCGGCTCCTGCAATTGTAGCCAACACACTAACATTTTTCTCTAATTGATACACTTCTAATTTCCCGGCATTTTCAATAGCTTTATTTATATCTTCTAATGGTTTACCAATTCTTGATATCCCTTTACCAATCAATCTAGCGGTAGGTGTATTTGTATTTGTACATAATGCCTTTGCACTTTCCAATTTCCCTCCGGTAATATGATCTTTAATTTGATTCATAAAGTTTTTATCCACATTAGAAGCAGCTTTTATAGCAAAAAAACGTTCAAAATAAATATATAATGCTACAGCTAAAAGCACAAATAATAAAGCTATAATAATTTGACCACCTGGTCCTCCATCCATAATCAACTTATAGATAGATAATGTTTTTTCTTGTGTTGCTTCTTCTAGCAATTCTGTTTTTTCTTGAAAATATGCTAACATTAAAATAATTTTAAGTTTTAATTACTAACGATTGAGTTCTTTTTAAATTGTTTAAAAAAATCCTGAATTGTTCAATTCAGGATTTATAAATATAAAATAAATATCTTTTAAAAGTTTAAGACAATAGTAATTTTACCATTAAATATCCTAAACCTCCTAAAACTATTGTGTATGGTAATGCCATTTTTACCATTTTCCCATAAGAAAGGTTAATTAAAGGCGCTAATGACGATGTTAACAAAAATAAGAATGCAGCTTGCCCATTTGGTGTTGCTACACTAGGTAAATTAGTACCCGTATTAATTGCTATTGCTAGCTTCTCAAAATGTTCTCTATCAATTATCCCACTTTTAAATGCACTTTCAACTTCTCCAATATAAACAGTTGCAACAAACACATTATCACTAATTGCAGATAAAAAACCATTGGCTACATAAAACAAACCTGGTTGTGATGCCGGATCCTGATCTAAAGCCCATTGTATAATAGGACTAAATAGATGTTGATCGTGAATCATTGCTACTATTACAAAAAATACAACTAATAATCCTGTAAAAGGTAAAGCTTCTTCAAAAGCATGTCCTAATTGATGCTCGTCAATTATACCCATGAAAGCTGTTTGAACGATTATTAAAGCTAATCCAATAAAACCAACTGGAGCAACATGTAACGCTAATCCTGCAATTAATAATATCGCAGACACCCCTTGAATTATTAATCCATATTTTTGTTTATCAGTTCGTTTTTTATCTTCTTCAATCGTATAACTTTCAATAATTTCAGCGGCTACTGTTGGTAATTTTTCACCAAAGCCAAACCAACCTGTTGTTTCTAAAACTACAGTAGTAAGTAAACCCGCAAATAAAACCGGTATAGTTATCGGAGCCATCTTTAAAAAGAATTCAATAAAATCCCATCCAACTCTTTCTCCTATTAAAAGATTTTGTGGTTCACCAACCAAAGTACATACACCTCCTAAAGCTGTACCTACAACTCCATGCATTATTAAACTTCTTAAAAAGCTACGGAATTGCTCTAATGTTTCACCACTCAACTCTTTTCTATCTAAAATACCATCATGGTCATAATCAGATGAACTAGAATGAATTTTATGATAAACTCCATAAAAACCTACCGCTACACTAATTAAAACAGCGGTTACTGTAAGTGCATCTAAGAATGCTGAAAGTACTGCTGATAAAAAAACAAAAAGTAATGACAATACTACTTTAGATTTTATTTTGGTAAAAACCTTACTAAAAATATACATTAATAAAGGCTTCATAAAATAAATACCTGCTACCATAAACACTAAAAGCAAAACAACCTCTAGATTTTGATCTACTTCGTGATATGCATTTTTAGGTGTGGTTAATCCTAAGGCTATTGCCTCTATTGCTAACAACCCTCCTGATTGGAGAGGATAACATTTTAAAGCCATTGCAAGAGTAAATATAAATTCCCCTATAAAAAGCCAAGCTGTTATTGTTTTTCCTAAAACGAAAAAAGAAATTATATTAAAGATTAAAAAACCAATCATGGTCATTTTAAACCACCTAGGACTGTTCCCTAAAAAATATTTAAACATAGTATCTATTTAATTTGTAGCCTTTACACTAACTCTTTTAAAGCTATTTCAAAAGCCGTTTCACTTATTTTTGTTTTTGATGCACTTTTTGCAAAAGTTCTTTGCAATGCTTTTCTTATTGTATTAGATGTGTCTTCAAAAATTGCTTCATCACTCATTTCAACTCTACGCTCCATGAAATAAGCAAACACTCTTGCCATTCCACAGTTAGAAATAAAATCTGGAATTAAACTTACTTTTTTATCAGTATCTTCCATTATAGATCCGAAGAAAATTTCTTTATCGGCGAAAGGAACATTTGCTCCACAAGAAATAACCTCTAAACCAGTTTCTATCATCTGATTTATTTGTTCTTGTTTAACTAATCTAGATGCAGCACATGGTGCAAATATTTCACATGGTAAATTCCAGATACGAGCGTTCATTTCTTCAAAAGGAATCATGTTTTCAGCTACCAATGTATTTCCGTCTTTATTTAAAAACAGATCTCTTATTTCTTCAGAAGAAAAACCTTCTTCATTAATAACTCCTCCAACTCTATCAATAATACCTACAACTTTAGCTCCCATTTGGGCTAAATAGTATGCAGCAGCAGAACCTACATTTCCAAACCCCTGAACAATAGCTCTTTTACCTTCAACATTACCTCCATATATATCATAGTAATGACGTACAGCTTCAGCAACCCCATATCCTGTAATCATATCTGCCACAGTATATTTTCTAGTTACACTTGGTGATAAACTCTCGTCTTCTAATACTTTTATCACTCCATGTCTTAACTGCCCAATTCTATTTATTTTATCAGCCTCAGTTGGTTTAAAATGCCCATTAAACACTCCTTCTTGTGGGTGCCAAACACCACTGTCTTCAGTAATAGGAATTACTTCATGAATTTCATCTACATTTAAATCACCTCCGGTTCCATAATAATTTTTCAACAATGGAGCTACAGCTTTATACCAACGCTCTAAAACACCTTTTTTACGAGGATCATGCGGATCAAAATTAATTCCAGATTTAGCACCTCCAATTGCAGGTCCAGATACTGTAAACTTTACTTCCATTGTTTTAGCAAGTGACATTACCTCGTACTTGTCTAATCCTTTACGCATTCTAGTACCACCACCAGCAGCACCTCCTCTTAATGAGTTTATAACTGTCCAACCTTCTGCTTCAGTTTCTGAATCTTTCCAATTAAAAACTATCTCTGGTTGCTTTTCTTCGTATTTTTTTAATAATTCTTTCATCTTATATAAATTTATGTTCAACTATATGTTCTTTCTCTTAATTCGTTAAAACTTGTTATTCTAAAAAATTTACCCCAATGGGGAGTTAAAGTTGATCCATTTTTATATACTATTAATTATTACTAACGTACAAACTTACTGTAAAAATATGATTGCTCAAACTGTTAAAAGTTAATTATTTGGATAAAAAATTTCACCAGAAGAATGGTCTTTTGCTGCCCCAGTTACTGATGCTAAACAATTAACCTGATTTTCAACACGTAACAATCCTAAAAAAGCAAAAATTAAAGCTTCCTTATAATCTACAAGTTCTTTTTTAGGTAAAACTACTCTTTGATTTGTGTAGAATTTTATTTGTTCTATTAAAAATGCATTAAAAACACCTCCTCCAGTAAATAAAGTTCTGGAAGATTCTTTTATTATTGAACCAATTTGTATAGCTACATGCTCAATAAAAGTTCTTAATATAGATGGAATATCTTTTTCATTTTTATCAATTAGAGGATAAATAAACTCTTTAACCCATTCCAATCCTAATGATTTTGGAGATACTGCCTTATAAAACGACAAATTATTTAACGCTTCTAATAATTCTTTATTTATTAATCCTTTAGATGCTAAATGACCACCATCATCATATTCTAAACCAATTTTTCTTGTATAATAATTAAGTACAATATTAACTGGACAAATATCAAAAGCTAATCGTTCATTACCTTTCTCAAATGAAACATTTGCAAAACCACCTAGATTTACACAATACTCATAATTTGAAAATAATAACTTGTCACCTATTGGAACCAAAGGAGCTCCTTGCCCTCCATATTCTACATCTTGACTTCTAAAATCGCATATAACTTTTTGTTGAGTAACATTAGCTATTATTTGTCCATTGCCTATTTGTAAAGTAAATCCTTTATCAGGTTGATGTAAAATAGTATGTCCATGCGATGCAATAAAATCAATTTTCTCAATGCCTTTTTCTTGTATAAATTTTTTAATAACCTTTCCTAAAAAATTACCATATAACACATCTAGTTCAATTAATTTTTCTTTTGAAAAAGAAATAGCTTCTTCTAACCGTTTTCTCCAAATTTTAGAATAAGAAATGGTTTCAGAAAACAAAATTTCAAACTCCTGAAAATTAGACTTCTTAAACTCAACATAAACCAAATCTATTCCATCTAAAGAAGTTCCTGACATCAAACCAATAATCCTATAAGAGTCTTCTAACATATTCAGTAAAAATATAAAAATTCATTGAATATTTCACATTAAAAAAGTATCTTTGGAAACATTTTTTACGAATTTAATAAACATTAATAGGTAATGGATTTTAATCTTACAGAAGAGCATTTAATGATTCGTGATGCTGCACGCGATTTTGCACAGAACGAATTATTACCAGGAGTAATTGAAAGAGACGAAAAACAAGAATTTCCAAACGAACTAGTTCGTAAAATGGGAGAACTAGGTTTTATGGGGATTATGGTAGATCCTAAATATGGAGGAAGTGGAATGGATAGCGTTTCTTACGTATTGATTATGGAAGAGTTATCTAAAATTGATGCTTCTGCATCTGTAATGGTATCAGTAAATAACTCATTAGTTTGTTACGGTTTGGAGGCTTACGGTAATGAAGAGCAAAAACAAAAATACTTAACAAAATTAGCTACTGGTGAACAAATTGGTGCTTTTTGTTTAAGTGAACCTGAAGCTGGTAGTGATGCTACTTCACAAGCAACTACTGCCGAAGATAAAGGTGATCACTATTTATTAAATGGTACAAAAAACTGGATAACTAACGGTGGTCGTGCTGACGTTTTTTTAGTGATAGCGCAAACAGATCGTAGTAAAAAACATAGAGGTATTAACGCTTTTATTGTTGAAAAAGGTATGGAAGGTTTTCATATTGGTCCAAAAGAAGATAAATTAGGAATTCGTGGTTCTGATACTCATACATTACAGTTTAATGACGTAAAAGTTCCAAAAGAAAACAGAATAGGAGAAGATGGTTTTGGTTTTAAATTTGCTATGAAAACTTTATCTGGTGGTCGTATTGGTATTGCTGCTCAAGCATTAGGAATAGCATCTGGAGGTTATGAATTAGCTTTAAAATACTCTAAAGAGCGTAAAGCTTTTGGTACTGAAATATGTAATCATCAAGCTATCGCTTTTAAATTAGCAGATATGTATACAGAAATCTCAGCTGCACGTCATCTTGTAATGAAAGCTGCTTGTGATAAAGATGCTGGTATAAACTATGATCAATCTGGTGCAATGGCTAAGTTATATGCTTCTAAAGTTGCAATGGAACAAACTGTTGAGGCTGTTCAAATACACGGAGGTAATGGTTTTGTAAAAGAATATCATGTTGAGCGTTTAATGCGTGATGCGAAAATTACTCAAATTTATGAAGGTACTTCTGAAATTCAAAAAATTGTAATTTCTAGAAGCTTAATTAAAGGGTAAATTAATTAAAAATATTATCATTAAAAAGTCCGTCGTTATCGATGGACTTTTTTATTTTTATACTATGACTGAGGATATATTAAAAAAATTAGAAAACCCTGTATGGTATTCTTTATGTGAAGCACATAGTAAATTTACTGTTAACTACAATGGTGTTAAATTTTACGACCCAGATGTTTGCCCGTTTGGAGCTTTTACTAATTTAAATGAAACTAAAAACGCAATAGAAAAATACGCTAACTTAACTTCTAGTTTATTTGTTGTTGGTCAAGAACCGAATAATAGTTCTAACACTAAATTAAATAGAATTGTTCCTTGTGATCAAATGATCCTTAAAACACTTAAAGAGCCTAAATACGATTCTGAAATAATAAAACTAACTGAGAAACATATTAATGAACTGTATGATCTAGTTTGGTTGGTAATGCCTGGTTATTATAAAAAAAGAACTTTTGAAATGGGTGATTATTATGGAATAATTAAAGACAATAAGCTTATTGCTGCTACAGGAGAACGGTTACAATTAAATGATTTTATTGAAATTAGTGCAGTAGTAACACACCCTGATTATACTAGAAAAGGATTCGCTAAACAATTAGTAGCACATACAACGAAGAAAATTATAGAAAAAAACAAAACACCAATATTACATGTTGCCGACATAAATACTGGTGCCATTAAATTATATGAAAGTTTAGGCTATAAGACCATTAGAAAGATAATATGGAGACATTATATTAATGTTTAAATTCAATTTTATGTAAATGTAAACCTGAAGATGGTGCTATCGTTTTTAAAAACTCTATATCACTTTTTGGATTCAATGATTTTTCTATAAATTCTAAATCATAATTTTCTTTACCTAATTCAAATAAAGCTCCCATGATTAATCGAATTTGATTTCGTAAAAAGCCTTCTCCTCTTACAATTAATACGTAACTTGTTTCTGGAAAAAAAGAAGCAGTTATTTCAGTATTTTTTTCAATCTTACATTCAATAATCTCTCTTTCAACTTTTGTTTCTTCAGAAGGTTTAGTACAGTATCTTTTATAGTTATGAAACCCTTTAAATAAGTTTGCTCCTTTTTTCATTAATTCAATGTTTAGGTCTACTAATATACCTGTAAGAAATGGAGCACAATAAGGATGATTTTTCTCTCCAAAAGAAAAATAATATCGATATTCTTTAACTTTACTATGTTGAATAATATTAAACGACTCGTCTAATATTGGTTCAATTGATAGTGCTCTAATGTCCGATGGTGAATTTTTATTAAAACTTTTAATAAATTCATCTTCTTCAAGTTTTTTATCAATAAATAGCTGGAAATGGTAATCAGTAGCCGATACTTTTGCATCGGTTCTTCCTACTCCAACAGATTTATTTCTAACCCCTTTACAAACAAATTTTAATGTTTTGTCAATTGCCCAATGCACTGTTTTTAAATTTGGCTGCTTTTGCCAACCATGAAAACGAAAACCAAGGTATTGAACATTTATTAAATATGAGCACGTGTAATTCATAGTTTACAAATCTACATCAAACACACTCAAATATAAAATTACATTTTTATCACAAAAAACATTAAAAAACAAATAATAACACATTAAAAACATCAAAAACAAAAATAAAAATAAACAAAAACTTACAAATTAGTGTTTTTATTGATAATAATTCATTTTTATGATATTCGTGATTTTTCTACTCTTTTTTGAGTAGTCTGAATTTTAAAACACTTCTAAACACCACTAATTAATATATTGTTATTTAAAAGGGTGTTTTTTTAATTCATCCCTTAATTATGAAAACGTTTTCGCTAAACACAACCCCACTAACCATTTGTTTTTTAAGTAGTTTTATTAGAGATTTGTAGAGTAACGAACTAATATTTTAATACTCTGAAAACATATTTAACACATATACCATACATCTATTTAAAAAATATTAAGCATAATTTTTTTTATTTTTTATCACAAAAACCATTATTTAAAAACGTATGCTTTATTAAATATTTAGAAAGAAAGAGGACTTTCTTTTTTAGCCATTATAACAATATTGATAAACAATCTAAGTTTATCCAAGCTTCTGTTAAATTTCGGAATAAATATATCATCGTAGAGTAATTAACTAACCTTGAGTTAGTGTCTAGTAAATTTTAAAATTACATCATTAATGTTTAGTCTTTTATACTAAGCAAGCAACAAGTATTGACTATTAACAACCTAAATAATCATTATTTAATGAAAAAAATAGAAGCCATAATTCGAAAATCAAAATTCCATCAAGTTAAAGAAGCTTTACATAACATTGGTGTTAACTTTTTCTCTTATTGGGATGTAACTGGACTAGGAAATGAAAAAGAAGGTCACGTTTATAGAGGTGTCTCTTTTAGTACTAGCGACATTCAAAGAAGATATTTATCAATTGTAGTTAATGATGAATTTAAAGAACCCGCAATACAAGCAATTTTATCAGCTGCTGCATCTGGTGAAGTTGGAGATGGTAAAATATTTGTTTCTAGCATTGAAGAAAGCTACCGCATACGAACTGGTGAAAAAGGAAATAATACTTTAAATTAAAAAATAAAACATGGATATACTTACTGTAAATAATTTATGGATGATGATTTGTACTGCCCTTGTTTTTATTATGCACTTAGGCTTTACTTTTTTAGAAATTGGACTTACCAGACAAAAAAACACTCTGAATATTTTATTTAAAAATATTTTTATAATTACCGTAGGCTTACTTTTATATTTTTTAATTGGATTCAATTTAATGTATCCAAATTTTGGGGAAGGTTCATTTGGTATCATTGGTTTTTCTGGAGTTGGTTTAACCCCTCCTTTAACTAATAATGTCTTAGATTTAACCTACAACAATGGTTTTACTTTTTGGACAGACTTTTTATTTCAAGGGATGTTTGCGGCAACAGCAGCTACAATAGTTTCTGGAGCAGTAGCAGAAAGAATGAAGCTTGGCCCATTTATTATTTTCACTGTAATTTATGTTGGGTTTGTGTATCCAATAGCTGGATCATGGAAATGGGGAAAAGGTTTTTTAGAAAACTTAGAAACTCCTTTTTATGACTTTGCAGGTTCTACTTTAGTTCACTCAGTTGGAGGATGGGCAGCTATAATTGCTATTTGGTTGTTGGGACCAAGAATTGGAAAATTTAAAAACAATCAATCATTTGCCATTCCTGGTCATAATATTCCTTTAGCTACAGCTGGTGTGTTAATACTTTGGTTTGGATGGTTTGGGTTTAATGGTGGCTCAGTTTTATCAGCAGACCCCACCAAAACATCTTTAACCCTAGTTACAACTTGCTTAGCTGCTGCAAGCGGAGGTGTATTTTCTTTTATTAGTTCTTCAATCATTTATAAAAACTATGATTTAACAATGTTTTTAAATGGAATATTAGGAGGACTTGTTGGAATAACTGCTGGTGCAGATTTAATGTCTCCTACGAATGCTATTATTATTGGAGCAATTGCCGGTATTTTGGTTGTATTAGCTGTTGCTCTTATTGACACTTGTAAGTTAGATGACCCAGTAGGTGCTATTGCTGTTCATCTTTTTTGTGGTATCTGGGGAACTTTAGCGGTTGGTATTTTTGGAGACCTTGCTAGCCTTAATCAATTTGTATCTCAACTTATTGGAGTTATTGCATATGCCTTGTTTTGTATATCCACATCATTTATCATCATTTATACACTTAAAAAAACTATAGGAATAAGAGTTTCAGAAAAGGACGAGCTAAAAGGCTTAGACAAATCAGAACATGGTATTAGTGCTTATCCTGAATTTAGATTAAACGAATAATTAAACTATAAAACCATCAAATAATGAAAGATCAAGGATTATATTTAAATGAATTTGAAAGAGATAATTGTGGAGCTGGTTTTATCTGTAATTTACACGGTAAAAAATCAAATAAAATAATACATAATGCCCTCGAAATACTTGTTAAATTAGAGCATAGAGGTGCCGTTAGTTCTGATGGAAAAACTGGTGATGGAGCAGGAATTCTTATTGATATACCTCATGATTTTTTTAAACGAGTTTGTAATTTTGAAATCCCATCGTATAAAGAATATGCAGTTGGTATGGTTTTTCTTCCTCAAAATAAATATCAATTAAATTTTTGTATTAATATTTTTGAAGAAGAACTTAAAAATCAAGATTTAAGAATTTTAGGATGGAGAGACGTTCCTGTTGATAGCAATTGTATTGGAGATATTGCTGCAAAATCAGAACCTTATACAAAACAAATATTTATTGATAAAAACGCTCAGAGCTTAACAGATTTAGAGTTTAATGCTAAATTATTTGCTGCAAGAAAAATAACCGAACACATAATAGCAAACTCAAAATTATCTGAAGCTAATTATTTTTACGTACCCTCTTTATCAACTACAACTATTATTTATAAAGGATTATTAATACCTGAAGATATTGGCATTTATTATAAAGATTTACAAGAAGAAGATGTAGTTACTCGTTTAGCGTTAGTACATCAACGATTTTCAACAAATACTTTTCCTTCTTGGGATTTAGCACAACCTTTTCGTTATATGTGTCATAATGGTGAAATCAATACATTAAAAGGAAACGTAAGTAGAATGCGTGCTCGTGAAGAGCTCATGAAAAGCCCATTGTTTAAAAACAACATTAAAAAACTGTTCCCTATAATTCATGAAAACAAATCAGATTCAGCCTCAATGGATATGGTTGTTGAGTTATTATTAATGACAGGGAAAACCCTTCCTGAAGTTCTCATGATGATGGTTCCTGAAGCATGGGAAAAAGACCAAACAATGTCAAATGAAAAGAAGGCTTTTTATGAATATAATTCATGTATCATGGAGCCTTGGGATGGCCCAGCATCCATACCATTTACAGATGGAAATTATATAGGTGCAGTATTAGACAGGAATGGGTTACGCCCATCAAGGTATACAGTTACCAAAGATGGTTTTGTTATTATGGCTTCAGAAATTGGTGTTGTTGAAGTACTTCCTCAGAACGTTGCTAAACATGGAAGACTTGAACCTGGGAAAATATTCTTGGTTGATATGAACGCTGGAAAAATTATAGAAGATAAAGAAGTTAAAGATCAAATAATACACAAGCACCCTTATAAAAAATGGATTAAAGATCACTCGCTTCCTTTAGCAGAAGTTCCTTATACTGAAAACCCTCCAACATATGAAGTAACTGATTACAAAACACGTTTAAAAGCTTTTGGATACACTTTTGAAGACATTTCTACAGTTATTAACCCAATGGCTACAAAATCTAAAGAAGCTATAGGTTCAATGGGAACTGACACCCCTTTAGCTGTACTATCTAATAAATCACAATTGTTATATAACTACTTTAAGCAATTATTTGCTCAAGTAACAAACCCTCCCCTTGATGGCATCCGTGAAGAAATAATCACAGATATTAGTTTAGCAATTGGTGGAGACAGAAACATATTTGATACAATTCCAGAGCAAGCAAAAAAGCTTCGTATTCAAAATCCTGTAATTTCTAATGAAGATCTTGATAAGATTAAAAATATAAAACATCCTGATTTTAAATCTAAATTAATTCCCATATTATATAAACATAAAAGAGGTGTAAATGGCTTAGAAATCGCTTTAGATAACATATTAGACAAAGCTGAAAAAGCAATAGATAAAGGCACAAATATTATAATTTTATCTGATCGCGGAATTACTAATAAAAAAGCCCCAATACCAGCCTTACTTGCTTGTTCATATTTACATCATTCTTTAAACAGAAAAGGTAAACGTTCACAATTCGGAATTGTAATAGAAACTGCTGAAGCACGAGAACCACATCATTTTGCCACTCTTTTTGGCTATGGAGCAAGTGCAGTAAATCCATATTTAGTTAATGAAATTATTGAACAAGAAGTAGCACAAGGAACTATAAAAAACCTAAGCAAAGCTAATGCTGTTGAAAATTACAATACAGCAATAGGTAAAGGGTTACTCAAAATTATGAATAAGATTGGAATATCTACTTTGCATTCATATAGAGCTTCCCAAATATTTGAAATTTTAGGATTAAAACAATCTTTTACTAATAAATATTTCCCTAACACCCCTTCAAGAATTGGTGGTATTGGTTTATACGTATTAGAAAAAGATATCTTATCTAGATATAAAAGTGCTTTCCCTTCCAAAAAAATTGAAGCAAATCTTGAATTACCTATTGGAGGTGATTACCGTTGGAGAAGAAATGGTGAAAACCATCAATTTAATCCAAACTCAATTGCTAAACTTCAACAAGCAGTAAGACTAAAAAGTAAAGAAAGCTATGCTACTTATTCCAAATTAATTAATGAGCAAAGTGAAAATTTAATGACGATTAGAGGTTTATTAGAATTTAATAATTTGAATCCAATACCTATTGATGAAGTTGAACCTTGGACAGAGATCGTAAAACGTTTTAAAACTGGTGCCATGTCTTATGGTTCTATTAGTAAGGAAGCTCATGAAAACTTAGCTATAGCAATGAATAGAATTGAAGGTAAAAGTAATTCTGGAGAAGGTGGTGAAGATATAGAAAGGTTTAAAGTTTTAAAAAATGGAGATTCAAAAAAGAGTGCTATAAAACAAGTTGCTTCTGGTCGATTTGGAGTATCTAGTAATTATTTAACGAATGCTAAGGAAATCCAAATTAAAATGGCACAAGGTGCCAAGCCTGGAGAAGGTGGGCAATTACCTGGCGAGAAAGTATTTCCTTGGATAGCTAAAGTACGAAATTCAACGCCCTTTGTTGGTCTTATCTCTCCACCTCCACATCATGATATTTATTCTATTGAAGATTTAGCTCAATTAATTTACGATTTAAAAAATGCAAATAGAGAAGCTAGAATTAATGTTAAGTTGGTATCAAAAGTAGGAGTTGGAACCATTGCAGCTGGGGTTGCAAAAGCTAAAGCAGATGTTATATTAGTGTCGGGATTTGATGGAGGAACTGGTGCTTCTCCTTTAACTTCACTAAAACATGCTGGACTTCCATGGGAATTAGGAATTGCTGAAGCCCAACAAACTTTAATTTTAAACAATCTAAGAAATAGAGTTGTTTTAGAATGTGATGGACAGTTAAAAACCGGGAGAGATGTGGCCATCGCTACTCTTTTAGGAGCTGAAGAATTCGGTTTTGCTACTGCTCCTTTGGTTGCATCAGGGTGTATAATGATGAGAGCTTGTCATTTAAATACATGCCCAGTTGGTATTGCTACTCAAGATCCAGAATTAAGAAAAAACTTTAAAGGAACACCTGAGCACGTAATTAATTTCATGTATTTCGTTGCTGAAGAGCTTAGACAAATCATGGCTAAACTTGGTTTCAAAACAATAAATGAAATGGTAGGTCAAGTACATAAACTAAGCACAAAAAAAGCTATCAATCATTATAAAGCAAAGGGCATTGATTTATCTAATATTCTTTATCAACCAAAAACAAAAAACAAATTACTTTGTAATACTGAACAACAAGATCATGAATTAAAAAATGTGCTTGATTTAAGAATTTATAAAGAAGCTAAACCTGCAATTTCAAAGAAAATACCAATGTCTTTTGAATATCAGATAAAAAACACTAACAGATCAGTTGGAGCAATTCTTTCTAATGAAATTTCAAAAATCCATGGAGAAAACGGGCTTCCTGAAAACACGTTACAACTAAACTTCATTGGTTCAGCTGGTCAAAGTTTTGGAGCATTTGCTTGTAAAGGACTAACCTTAAGTGTTGAAGGAGAAACCAATGATTATTTAGGTAAAGGACTTTCAGGAGGTAAATTAATTATAAAAAAACCTCAAATTGCAAGTTTTAAAGCTGAAGAAAATATTATTACGGGTAATGTTAGTTTATACGGAGCAATAGCTGGAGAGGTTTATATAAATGGTATTGCAGGAGAAAGGTTTGCTGTTAGAAATTCAGGTGCTATTGCTGTTGTTGAAGGAGTTGGAGATCACGGATGTGAGTATATGACTGGAGGAAAAGTAATTGTTCTTGGTAATACTGGTAAAAACTTTGCCGCTGGGATGAGTGGAGGGATTGCTTACTTATACAATAAAAATAACAGTTATAAAAAATCACTATGTAATATAGAAATGGTTGATTTAGAAGCTCCCTCATCTTCAGATTTAAATGAGTTATATCAGTTAATAAATAACCATTACACTCATACAAAAAGCAACATTGCTAATAAAGTTTTGTTGAACTGGAAAAAAGAATCAATGAATTTCATTAAAGTTTTTCCAAAAGAATACAAAAAAGCAATACAGAAAACACATAAAGAGGTAAAACAATTAACAGCATAGACAATGGGAGAAATTGGAGGTTTTAAATTATACAAAAGAATTAACGAAAAGCAACAACCAGTTAGTAAACGTTTAAAGAACTATAATGAGTTTACTATTAGTTTAAATCAAGACACATTAAAAAGTCAAGCATCAAGATGCATGAACTGTGGAGTTCCATTTTGCCATAGTGGATGTCCGTTAGGAAACTTAATTCCTGATTTTAATGATTATATACATAGGGGCGAATGGAAAAAAGCTCTTAACATACTTCATAGTACTAATAATTTTCCAGAATTTACAGGAAGACTATGTCCTGCTCCTTGCGAAAAAGCTTGTGTTTTAGGTATTATTGACGCTCCTGTTTCTATCGAAAACATAGAAAAATATTTAGTTGAGAGAGGGTTCAAGGAAGGTTGGATTAAACCTAAACCTCCTACTAAAAGAACTGGAAAAACTATTGCAATAGTAGGTTCAGGTCCAGCTGGATTAGCTGTCGCTCAACAATTAAATAGAAGTGGCCATTTAGTTACTGTTTTTGAAAGAGACGATAAACTTGGTGGTTTATTACGTTATGGTATACCTAATTTTAAATTAGAAAAAAATATTATTGATAGAAGAATTAATATTCTTGAAGAAGAAGGTATTATTTTTAAAACTAATGTAAATGTTGGGATAAATTATAGTATTGAAAAATTACAAAAATTTGATGCAATTGTTTTATGTGGAGGAGCTACAATTCCTAGAAATTTACCTATAAATAAGTTTACTATAAATGGAGTTCATCAAGCTATGGATTATTTAAAAGAACAAACAAAAGCCCTATATAACCAAAAACAGGAAATAGCTATAAATGCAAAGAATAAAAATGTAATTGTTATTGGTGGTGGTGATACTGGATCTGATTGTGTTGGTACTGCAAATAGGCAAGGAGCTAGTTCAGTAGTTAACTTTGAAATATTACCTAAGCCTTCTAAAAATAGAGATACTTCGACTCCATGGCCTTTTTGGCCTTTACAACTAAAAACTACAACTTCTCATGACGAAGGCTGCGATAGAAATTGGTTAATTAACACTAAAGAATTTTTGACAGATGATTCAGGAAATTTAACTGGCATAAAAACGGTTAAAGTAAAATGGGAAGTTGATTCAAATAAAAAACCAGTTCTAATTGAACAATCAGGTTCAGAAAAAATATGGCCTTGTGACTTAGTTCTTTTATCACTTGGTTTTACTGGTCCTGAAAAAACATTAGCTGAACAATTAGAACTTAAAACCAATCAAAGAGGTAATTATTCGGCAAAAGAATATCAAACAAATATTCCTAAAATATTTACAGCTGGTGATATGAGAAGAGGTCAATCATTAATTGTTTGGGCTATTTCTGAAGGAAGAGAAGCTGCTAAATCTGTTAATAAATTTCTTCTTAAAAAGAATCTCTTACCATATAAAGGTCAAGGTGATTTACTAAATTCAAATAACTAAAAAAAACTCCTTAAAAAATTAAGGAGTTTTTTTTATAATAAATTGAATGATTGTTTTGCTATTTCTAATTCTTCATTTGTAGGTATAACCAATATTTTTACTCTTGATGAATCTAAACTAACATCTATTAACTCTTTAGCTCTAATATCATTTTTATTTTTATCTAATTCAATACCAAAAGTTTCCATTTCGGTACATACTAAATTTCTTATCATACTTGAATTCTCTCCAATTCCAGCTGTAAAAACTATAGCATCTAAACCATTCATAGCTGCTACATAAGAACCGATATACTTTTTAATTCTATAAGCATTCATGTCTAAAGCTAATTTACAAGCTACATTACCTAGAGAAGCTTCTTTTTCAATATCACGTAAATCACTATAACCAGTTAACCCTAACATCCCGCTTTCTTCCTGCAACATAGTATAGACATCGTCTATTTTATATCCTAATTCATTTATTAGATAAAAAATTAAGCTATGATCAATATCACCAGAACGACTTCCCATAATTAATCCTGTAACAGGTCCAAACCCTAAACTATGATCAATACTTATTCCATTTTTTATAGCTGTCATACTACAACCATTTCCTAAATGAATAGTAATAATTTTAGATTTTTCTTTCTTTAAATATTCATTAGCTAGTTCAGAAACATATTTATGACTCGTACCGTGGAAACCATATAAACGGATATTATTTTCTACTAAAAATTTATTTGGAATAGCATATTTATGAGCTATAACCGGTATTGTTTGATGAAAAGCTGTATCAAAAACAGCAATCTGCTTTGCAGCACTAAAAATAGCCTCGGCTACATTTATTCCTTCCAAATTTGCAGGATTGTGTAATGGTGCTAATGAAAAAAGTTCTTTGATTTTATCTTTAACTTCTTTAGTTACTTCTACAGTATTCGTAAAAGTACTTCCTCCATGAACAACCCTGTGCCCTACCGCTTTTATTTCTTCAGTAGATTTAATTACCCCTATCTTATCATCTAAAAGAAGATTCACTACTCTTTCTAATCCTTCTTTATGATTATTAAGAGTTGTTACCTCTTCTATCTTTTCAGTTTTTGATGCATAATGAATCGCACTATCACTTAAACCAATTCTTTCAATCAAACCATGACAAATCACATCTTGTTCAGGCATACTAAACAATTGATATTTAATAGATGAACTCCCTGAATTAATGACTAATATCTTCATAAATTATCTTTATAATTAAATGGTTTATTTTTCTTGTGCTTGTATTGCTGTTAATATTACAGTATTAAAAATATCATCAACGGTACAACCTCTACTTAAATCATTCACTGGTTTATTTAAACCTTGTAGCATAGGACCAATTGCTAAAGCTCCAGTTTCACGTTGCACTGCTTTATAGGTATTATTTCCAGTATTTAAATCAGGAAAAATTAACACGTTTGCTTGCCCTGCTACTTTAGAGTTTGGCAGTTTCTTTTTTCCAATACTTGGATCTACAGCTGCATCATATTGTATAGGTCCTTCTACTTTTAAATCAGTTCTTTTTTCTTTAATTATCTCTGTAGCTCTTCTTACAACATCAACATCTTCACCTTTTCCAGATGAACCAGATGAATAAGAAAGCATTGCTATTTTAGGGTCTATACCGAAAGCAATACTTGAGTCAGCTGATGAAATTGCTATTTCAGCTAGCTGTTCTGCCGTAGGATTTGGATTAATAGCACAATCTCCAAAAACTGATACTCTGTCTTCTAAGCACATGAAAAATATTGATGATACTACAGAAAAACCTGGCTTGGTTTTTACGAATTGTAATGCTGGTTTAATAGTATGTTGTGTAGTATGAGCTGCACCAGAAACCATACCGTCTGCTATGCCTTTAAAAACCATCATAGTTCCGAAATAAGAAACATCTGCCATTAAATCTTCTGCCATTGCTGGACTTACTCCTTTGTGTTTTCTTAATTCATATAAAGTATTAGAAAATTCCTGAAAATATTTTGATTCTATCGGATTAATAATAGGCGTTTTACCAAAGTTAAAAGGAATGTTTAATCTTTTTATAGAAGCTTCAATATTCACTTTTTTACCTAAAATAGTCAAATCAACAACATTATTCTTTTGCAATTGTGAAGCTGCAATTAAAATTCTATCATCACTTCCTTCCGGAAGAACTATATGCTTTCTTTGTTCTTTTGCTCTTTTCAATAAATTATATTGAAACATTCTAGGAGTTAAAGTTTCTGTTCCTTTAAAATTTGATAATTTTTCTCTCAAAGAAGAAACATCAACGTATTTTTCAAAAATATTAATTGACATTTTAATCTTATCAACATTTTCGGCATATATATGAGATCTAACATTACTTAATTTTGAGGTAATAGCAAAAGTTCCTTCTTCTACCCAAAGAATAGGTACAACTTTTTCCAAACCTTCAATTAATTTAATTATAGACGGATTAAGTTCCATCCCTCCAGTTAAAATAATACCAGATATTGATGGATAATTAGTTGAAATATTTGCTTGTAATGTACCTAATAAAATATCAGATCTATCCGCTGGAGTAACAACTACACTATCCTCTACTAAATGATGCAAAAAATGTGATAACTGCATGGCTCCAACCTTTATATCACCAGTTGCATTGTTTAATAATTCTTTTCCAAATAAAACCTTTCCATCAATTTCATTCAGAAATTCTTTAATAGTTGGATTATTTAACTTCTTGTTAATTGGAATAGCATTAATAGAAACAGAATTAGATAAGTTTTTTCCTACTTGATCTAAGATAACTGGAATATTCTCTTCTTGAACTTTGTTAGCTACAACCGCTATAACTTGTACATCTTTACTATTAAATAAATCGTAAGTTAAGCGCAAACTTTGAATAAATTCTTCTAATGTTTTATTAACACCACCTGAAACAATAATAACTGGAGTTCCTAAATTTTTAGCAATTAAAACATTTAAATCCATTTCAATTACAGCTGCATGATCAGAAAAATCAGTTCCTTCAACTATTACAAAATCATTTTCTTCTTCTAGTTTTTTATATTTCTCTATTATTATATTAATAACTTCATCTTCTTGATCATCATTTAATTTTTTTATTAAATCTGAACGAGTAAATGCATACGAATCTTCATATTTAGTTTTTAATTTGAAATAATTAAGAATTGTGTTTATGTGATTATCCTTAGCTCCTTCTATAGGATTATCAATAATGGGTCTAAAGTAACCTACTTTTGGTTTATTTCTAAGAAATAATTGCATTAGACCAAGACTAAGCATTGATTTACCTGAGTTTGCTTCACTTGCTGCTATATAAATTGCTTTATTCATTACTTCCTTTTTTTGCAAAATTAAGCTAAATCAGTATAATAATTGAAAAATTAATAAAAGTTTAAAATAAATACATAAGCTAATACTCCCACAGTATTGAACTACTGCTTACTTAGGTTGTGTTTAAAAAGTAAGGTATAACACAAAAAAAAACCGTTCTTTATTTTACTAAAGAACGGTTTAAAAGAAAGGCAACGACCTACTCTCCCACCTGTGGCAGTACCATCGGCGCTAATG